>NZ_JAPQLF010000050.1:0-7408 GCF_028982105.1 Wolbachia endosymbiont of Drosophila bicornuta
ATTTTGATTCATCATTCTCTTTGTGAAAAACATTCCAAACTTTCTCTCCACTTTTTCTGGGTAAGGTCAGATACTATAAACTATAAAAAAATTTCTCCGATAGTTCATATAGCAAGTATAGCTCTTTTTACAATAATCCGAACAGATCATAATATGCTACTGCTCTACCATAGCCATAAGCACATATCTTATCCTATTCGGACTATTGCGAGAAGTGCTATAAATTCACAAAATGAAGACTATTATTTTTATTACAGGTGTATCTACGGTTGGAAAATCAAGTTTGGCTCATATATTAGGTTCAAAGCTTTTTATGCCTAGAAACTTTGCAATTCCAGTAACTATAGCTAACCCAAGAAAGGTTTCCCTACGTCATATCGCCGCGGTATCTCAGCATAGATTCTGCTAACGAGTAGCGGAATGACGAATTTGTTGTTTTTCAAATTGTAGGTAAACCTAAGCCACTTTAGCTATACTTGTAGAGAAAAAAGAATAGATGATGATCCTAAATATTTAATAAATTTGACTACTGAGGAATTTCAAAAATCTCAATTTTTTATTAATTGTGATATGGTACATTCTATCTTCATACAGCTTTCCTCTTCATACCTCAACTAATGAAATCAGAAGCATCAACTCCCTTTTGCAAGCAAGCAGCAATAACAGTGTTCATCATTAGAAATGCAATGGTCATTGGGCCAACGCCCCCGGGTACTGGGGTCATAGCTTTGGCTTTCCCTTTTATTCCTTCAAAGTCAACATCACCTACAAGCTTTCCTACGTTAACGCTATTTATGCCAACATCGATCACTATTGCACCTTTCTTTATCCAGTCTGCTCGAACAAAATTTGGCTTTCCGACTGCTGCAACTACTATATCCGCTTTAGAGCAATATTCAGCTAAATCCTTGCTTTGTGAATGCAAGATGGTGACAGTGCAGTTTTCTTGCAATAGCAGGTAAAACATTGGCTTGCCCACGATATTTGACCTACCAATTACCACTGCGTTTTTACCGGAAAGGTTCTCTTCAATTGACTTAATTAAATGCAAAGAACCTTTAGGAGTGCAAGGTATAAGGCAGTTTTTTTCACCTTTAACTAATTTGCCAACGTTTTCATCATGAAAGCCATCTACATCTTTTTCAACACTTACTGTGTTAATTACTCTGCTTGCACTAATATGATTTGGTAAAGGCAATTGCACTAAAATGCCATGCACAGATGGATCTTCATTTAATTCATTGATTTTTTCAATTAATTCATCTTCTGAAATATTATCAGGCAAAACAATGGTCTCAGAACTTATGCCTATTGATTCTGCTTTTTTCTGTTTGTTGCGAACATAAACCTGACTTGCTGGATTGCTGCCCACGAGAATTACTTTCAGGCAAGGAAAAATGTTATACTCTCTCTTTAAAATATCAATTTTTTGTGATAGCCTCTCACATAGGTCGTTTGCTATTTTTTTACCATCAATAATAATTGTCACTTCCTTGCCACTCCTTAAAGTCGGGTAATTTGATATCAAATAAATCCAATACTTTGCCAACAGAATGATTAATAATATCATCCAACGATTTCGGTTTAATATAAAAAGCAGGCACTGGTGGAGCAATAATTGCTCCCATCTCCGTTAATTTTAATATATTTTGTAAATGCCCAAGATGCAGTGGTGACTCTCGCACCATAAGAACTAACTTTCTTCTTTCTTTTAGCGTTACATCTGCAGCCCTTGTCAATAGATTGGAAGTAACACCTGATGCGATTTCAGACATTGTCTTCATAGAGCATGGTGCTACAATCATCCCTGAGGTTTTAAATGAGCCGCTTGCTATTTTTTCTCCAATCTTTTCTTCAGAATAGTAAAAATCTGCAAGTGATGTAATATCTTCAAGTTTTTCTTTAATCTCGTGAGCTAAAGTTATTTTCCCAGCACGACTTATCACTAAATGAGTTTCATAATCGACGTCTTTCAACGCTTCTAAAATACGCACACCGTAAATAGAACCAGATGCTCCACTTATTCCAATTACAATTCTGCTATTCACTTAACTCTTCTTCGCAGCTCATTCCCAATGCACGTTTATAGGTATCAAGCAATATTTCTTGTTCCTCTCTGTCATCATCATCCATCTTCCTCAGCCTAATAATTTGTTTCATCACTTTTATATCCCAACCTTCATCTGCGGCTTTTGCATATACATCACGAATGTGATCTTGCACATCCCTCTTTTCTTGTTCAAGTTTTTCGATTCTCTCTATGTAACCCTTCAACTCTTCAGCCGTTATTTTTACTGTATCTTCCATGAAACTCCACTAATTAATTGCTGCCACTAATATTACCAGTTTTTACTTGCACTTCAACAACAGTAATAATATTTTTATCTTTTTTTAAAATCTTAAAGCGAAAACCATACATGGAAAACTCCTCGCCTTCGTCAGGAATGCGCTCTATTTCATTCACAATCATACCTGCTAGAGTTGTAGCTTCTTCATCAGGGAGATTCCAGTATAACTGCCTGTTAATGTCCCTAATAGTAGATTTTCCTTCTATGTGATACATATTATCAGATATTTTCTTTATAAAATTCTCCGTAATCAAATCATGTTCATCCGAAATTTCTCCAACTATTTCTTCCAGTATATCCTCAAGAGTTACAATTCCCTGCAGTGCTCCATACTCATCAATAACAAATGCAAGGTGTTTCCTGTTCTTACGGAAGTTGTGAAGTTGCACGCTGAGCGGTGTACTTTCTGGTATGAACCAAGGCCTTGACATAACTTGGGTAATGTCAACTTCTTCCGGTTTATTATTCTTTTCACGCAAAGCATTTATTAGAGCTTTCACGTGAATTACACCTACAATGTTATCTGGTTCCTTCTGCCATAAAGGTACTCTACTGTGACTGCTGGTTAAAATCTCTCTTATTAACTCCTCTTTATTCCGATCTATATCAAGAGAAAATAGGTTTCTTCTATGGGTCATAATTTGTGATATCTCTGTCTCAGCCAAATCAAGTATGCTGCTTAGCATATCTAAATCCTGTTGCAACATAGTTCCTTCACTGCGGTGAAGAGTAATCATATTACGCATTGCATCCGCTGCAGATATCACTTCCTTATCTTTATGCAGCCCACATAATTTTAGGATGAGGTTAACAATAAATTGAATACCTAGTGTCAATGGAGAAAAAATCTTTACAAAAAACAATACAAAATAAGCAGAAAATGATGCAAATTTTTCAGGATTTTGAATAGCATAAGTTTTTGGTAGAACTTCGCAGAACAATAAAACACAAAATGTCATTATAATTGTTGATAGGAGAATGCCCTCATTTCCAAAAAGATTGATAAATATTGCTGTAAATAAAGCAGAGCAAGTAATATTAATAATTGTATTGCCGAGCAATACCGTTCCTATTGTCAATTCTTTCCTATTTAATAAGCGATCTATTACCCTGGCTTTTTTGTTACCGTCTAGCTTTAGCTTATTAACTCGAGAACGGCTAATTGAGGTTAAGCCTATTTCTGCTCCTGAGAACAAAAACGATAAAACTAACAAAACAAAAATTGCTGATGATACTAAGACCAATAACCAATCCATTAAAGTACGATGTTATTGTGATAAAAAATAAAATTAGTTTTACATGTTATGAGAGGCATTTGCAAGCCTGAATTTATATTGCCGAATTTTATATACCTTTAATCTTAAAAAACAAATCATAAAGCATATTACACGCTGCGTTCACATGCTCATCCTCAATGATAAGTGGTGGGGTTACCCTTACTACTTTGTTGTTTAAAACCCTAGTTATTATTAAACCTTTATCAAGAGATCGACTAATAATTTTATCAGCTACAAGAGTTGCTAGTTCTATTCCCATTAGTAACCCTTCTCCACGAACTTCTAAAATCATCTCAGGAAATTCTTTAGCTAAAAGCAACAGCTTTTCTTTTAAATATTTACTAATTCTTTTAACATGATCAAAAAAGTCTTCTTTTAGCATTATATCGAGCACTGCATTACCAACAGTCATGGCAAGTGGATTGCCACCATAGGTTGATCCATGAGTTCCTGGAGTAATTGCTTCTGCTATATAATCTTTCACTAAACATGCAGCTACAGGAAAACCGTTACCCATAGCCTTCGCACAGGTTAGCATATCAGGTTCAATGCCGACATTTTGATAATGAAATAAAGAACCGATGCGTCCATATCCGCACTGCACTTCATCAAAGCACAAAATTATTCCTTGAGCTTTTGTTATTTCCCTTACTTTTTGAAGATATTCTACGTCTAGTGGATATACTCCACCTTCGCTTTGTATGGGCTCTAAAAATACAGCAGCTATTTCATTGTTGATTTTTTCTTCTAATGCTTTAATGTCATTTCTTGGCACTTTATCAAAACCAGAAAGGAGCGGAGCAAAACCTTCGCGTGATTTTTCATTGCCTCCAGCAGAAATTGCAGCAATACTGCGGCCATGAAAGCCTCCTTCAATTGTAATAATACGATTACGTTTTGCTTGCCCTTTTGAATAAAAGTAACGACGAATAAACTTAATTGCAGCTTCTGTTGCTTCAAGCCCACTTGAGCAGAAAAAAACTTTATCTGCAAAAGTCAGGGTTGTTAAACGCTGGGCAAGCCTTTCTTGCTCGGGAATAGTGAAAATGTTAGAGCAGTGCCATAATGAGCTCGATTGCTCTTTCAGCTTATCTGTAATGTATGGATGACAATGCCCTAAAGAAGTTGTAGAAATACCTGCAGCAAAATCTAAATATTTTTTACCATCTTTATCAAAAAGATATGCCCCTTCTCCCCTGACTATAGGAGTGTCAAGTCTATTATACGCATTAACAACATGATCCATTTTATAAGTATTGTGGTATTATCTATACTATACCTGAAATGAATCCATTAACACAAAGCTTTTCCTTTAACCTCTTATGCTACTTCAACTAAAAATTTGGCTAATGCAAACCTTTTTTGTCATTCTATAGCTAAAGTGACTTGGTTTTACCAACACTTATTAGCCATTGTAAAAGTTTTTGTTTCTATTGAATGATAGTTGTAGCCTATGCAAGAAGTTTATTGACTTTGAGCGCACTTTAGCCTATACAATTTTAATATCTTAAACTACTGGACATGCCCGATCTAAAGACAATGATGTTAAATTTTGGACCTCAGCACCCAGCTGCACATGGAGTGTTGCGTCTTGTTTTAGAGATGGATGGTGAAGTGATCGAGAGGGCAGATCCCCATATTGGGCTTTTGCACCGCGGTACTGAAAAATTAATAGAACATAAAACGTATCTTCAAGCTTTGCCTTATTTTGATCGCCTTGATTACGTATCACCAATGTCACAAGAGCATGCATATTCACTTTGTGTGGAGAAATTGTTGCAATGTGAAGTGCCAATTAGGGCAAAGTATTTACGTGTCTTGTTTTGTGAACTGACGAGAATACTAAATCATTTACTGAACGTTTCTTCTCAAGCACTTGATGTTGGAGCAATGACCCCTCTTTTATGGCTCTTTGAAGAAAGAGAAAAAATACTGGAATTTTACGAAAGAGCTTCAGGTGCAAGGTTTCACGCAGCTTACATCAGGCCAGGTGGAATTGCAGCAGATGTTCCAGAAGATTTGATTGAGGATATTGCAAAGTTTATAGAGCAATTTCCAAAATATATAGACGATGTTGATGAACTTTTAACAGAAAATAGGATATGGAAGCAACGCACTGTAGGAATTAGTGAAATATCAATTAAACAGGCACTTGATTGGGGCTTTAGTGGCCCAATGTTGCGCGCTGCTGGGCTTGCTTGGGATTTGCGAAAAAGCCAGCCATATGAGATATATGATCAACTAGATTTTGATATACCGATCTGCCAAAATGGCGACTGTTATGACCGTTATCTAGTTAGAATGGCAGAGATTAGGCAATCTATCAGTTTGGTGAAGCAGTGCATAGAGAAAATGCCTGAAGGGCAAATAAAAACTGAAGATAGAAAAATTTCTCCACCGTCAAGAGTAGAGATGAAAAAATCTATGGAAGCTCTGATTCACCATTTTAAGCTCTATTCAGAAGGATATCACGTACCAGAAGGTGAGGCTTACGCAGTTGTTGAGGCACCAAAAGGTGAGTTTGGAGTGTATATAGTTTCAGATGGTACCAATAGACCTTATAGGTGCCGAATAAGAGCACCTGGCTTTGCGCATTTACAAGCCTTAGACTTTATGGCAAAAGGACACATGCTTGCTGACGTTGCAGCAATTATTGGCTCACTCGATATAGTTTTTGGTGAGATTGATAGGTAATCATTGGTACCCGTTCAGGCAATGGCGTCATGCAAGTAGCTGACACATAACTGTACGAACATTTGTTTGCAAAGGCAGTATGTTAAGTGTTATAGCCGATTTTGCCTCAAACACAAAGGCAGTGCCTTGACTACTTGGATCCAGAAAAATTGATTGTGTACTATATAACATTTTTGATCAAAAGCGTAACCGTTCACTGTTAGACTGCATTCTGTGATTTTTAGCAAAACATGATCTTTCATTTGAGCTTCCTTCAATTTAAAATAAATACAGAAAATTGCTGCCTATAGCTAAACTGACTTAGATTTACCAACAATCGTCATCCCGCTACTTGTTAGCGGCTAAGAGATACCGCGGCGGCATAGCTATCTTCAAAAATATGGTTGAATAATTGTGTGTATAATTATTAATATTTTTAAACACTTTGGCTATGGCTTTATCTAAGTTTCTCGACCCTAAGCTGGATTTAACCTTCAAAAAAATATGTAGGGTCAAGAACTGGCGCGCCTACTTTAGGGTTTGGTGGCTGATCCATTGTTTTCACAATAGGCCTCAATCCAAATTCCCATGTTAACGTTCCCAGCTCCCGCCTCGTCAAACGCAGCATCCGCACTACGCTTTCCTAGCAGATTCTTTACCAAAGTTTATAACATATTGTGCTGGTGATGCTTTCGGTTTGTAATACCTTATTCTGTAGTCTGAATATAGACCCAGCGTTTTGTATATCCATTCGCTACTCCACTTCTTCCAACCAAACCCTCTCTTCACTTTCAGCTAATAAGTGATTTTCTATTTCACCTTCCAAACTTGCCTCCAGCAGCTTTTTTATAAGTGGTGTAAATGCTCCATCCCTTCCTGTTAATGGTCTGCCTTCCCTTATTGATGACAGTATATTTGCTTCCAGTTCTTTGTAATCTACCAAACAGGTAGTTCTGTTTACTACTTTCTGACTCATTGTCAAACCTCCATTTTTTTTATATCAATTTATTACTTTTTTTTTGGTTTGGCACACTTTTTTGAACCATACGCGTCAAGTTAAGGAAAAGTGTAAGTAAAGTTGATAGAGTGAAGGAAAATAATAAGGTATAA
>NZ_JAPQLF010000051.1:0-2684 GCF_028982105.1 Wolbachia endosymbiont of Drosophila bicornuta
CTATTTTATAATGAATTTTGTCAGTAGCCACCAGATTTTTTCAGTTGCTATGCAACAAAGCCATCCCAGTATCAAGTACTGGGATGACAAAAGGGGGCGCTGGGATGACAGGAGAGGATTTTGAGATAGTAGGGGATTTTTCAACAGAAAGCAGAAATTGTTTATATGAGCCCCTGTCGTTAATATCCTTCACTGTGGCAACGATATCTTTTACATATCTCTCTTTATCAAGAATTTGAGTATCAACTAAAGCTGTTCTTAATTTATAGCTCTTTTTACAATAATCCGAACAGACCGTAATATGCTACTGGCCTGCTATAGCCATAAACACATATCTTATCGCATTCGGACTATTATAAGAAAGGCTATACTAGCTGTAAATCCTATGAGCACTGCAATTAAAGCGATACACAATATCGCGTACCTTTTATACAATATTGCAATCAAAATTAGTGTGGGTAAAAGCAAAAGAAAAATAGATATGCAGCTTGGTTCAAAACTTAGGGAAAAATAGGTTAGAATTCCTACACACTGAAAAACAGGAAACCACAGTATCAAGTTATATTGTTCATTGCGCGGATTGTTACGTATATAACTAACTATTATGTCAAGAAAAGTTAATAAGTGTGTCGATATTTGCATGTGGTGAAATTTTATTTTTCTTTTTTCATTATTTGTATATATAATAACTAAATAAGCAACGACGCGGGATGGAGCAGCTCGGTAGCTCGTCAGGCTCATAACCTGAAGGTCGTAGGTTCAAATCCTACTCCCGCAACCATTTTTAAGGATATAGTTGTTCCACTTTCCAATCGCTTCCCTCAACAAGAGTGTATCTAAATCTAATATGCTTCCTATATTCACCTTCTTGCCAAAATTCAATTACTTTTGGGATTACACAAAATCCCACCCAAAAATCAGGACGAGAAACTTGTGTATTATGAAATTCTTTTTCCTTCAATTTTATAGCTTGCTCAAAATCTTGCCAATCTTTCAGAATGCTCGATTGTTTTGAGCACCATGCGC
The DNA here is from genome assembly GCF_028982105.1 of Wolbachia endosymbiont of Drosophila bicornuta. NCBI lineage: Bacteria > Pseudomonadati > Pseudomonadota > Alphaproteobacteria > Rickettsiales > Anaplasmataceae > Wolbachia > Wolbachia endosymbiont of Drosophila bicornuta. Next base: position 1,027 of record NZ_JAPQLF010000051.1, read on the forward strand.
TAATTTGACTACCCAGCGCTCGAGAAGAGAAGTATTTGTCAGTTCTTTCATCGTTTAGAAGTTTAACCTCTCCTTCAATTCGCACTTGCCTAGCAAATTCTATCCAATGAAACACTAACGCAGCTTTGGGGTTCTCAGTCAATTCTTTCCCTTTTTTACTGTTTACGTTAGTGAAAAACACAAAACCTTCTTTGCTATATTCCTTTAGTAATACCACTCTTGCAGATGGAATACAGTCTTTGCTACAAGTTGCTAGCGTCATTGCAGTTGGTTGTTCACACGGAGAATTAAGTACTGCTTTGTACCACTTTGAAAACAAATCAAATGGATCTTTTTCAAGTGAAAATATCATATCAAAAAATAAAATCTTAATTCTGGCACGCGTTGCAAAAATAAGTGCTACGGCCATTTTGTCGTATAAGTGTTATGATATTATTGCAAATCTTGCAAGGTTTTTGAACTTTACCATATACGTAAAAGTTATTTTGAAAGTATCCAGCAGATCCAGATGGCTGTGCATAATCTTTCAGTGTTGAACCGCCTGCAGCAATTGCATCACTCAGAGTATTTTTTATTTCAGCAGCAAGTTTTTCGCACTCTCTATAGGTCAAGTTTTTTGCTGACCTGAGTGGTGATATACAGGCTCTAAACAAGCTCTCAGAAGCATATATGTTGCCTACGCCAACTATTGATTTATTGTCCATTAACGCTGATTTGATATTCACTTTTTTGTTTTTCAGCAACTCCTGTAAATCATACGCGTCAAGTTAAGGAAATAAAGGTATGAAAGAGATAGAATAATAAGGTATAAGTTCTCCAAGATATACTTTTAGTGAGAGAACCAATGAATAAAATAACTTGCTTATCAAAAAAGCTCAAAGAATTTTTTAATGAAAAAGCAGAGGAAATCTCAATTACAACAAGGTTTATAAAAAGAAAGAGAAAGCTAAAAGGTTCATCATGCGTAAAAGCCATGGTCTTGGGTAATATAGGAGTTGATAATTGTAGCGTAGAAACAATGTGTCAATTACTAAACGAGGACTCGATAGATATAACAAAACAAGGTTTGGATTTTAGATTTACTGAAGAAGCAGTGGAATTTATGAAAAGGATGTATAATGAATCTGTGATTCTCTTTAAAAATATCTTGCAAGTTGATTGCAAAATCTTACAGCAATTTAATAGTGTTAAATTATTGGACAGTAGCTATGTTACTCTACCTAACAGTATGGAAGAGATGTATAAAGGTTATGGTACTAGCTACAGTGGCTATGAAAGCAATACTAAGTCTGGAATAAAGTTACAATTAGTTTTCGACTACATGAATCAGATAATAGACCAACTTAATTTAACGGAGTGGGTAAGATCAGACCAGGGATATAGGAAACATTTAAGTAATATATTAAGCAATGATTTGCTAATATCTGATCTCGGTTATTTTGTGCCAAGTTCTTTTAAACAAATCAATGAAATAGGAGCTTATTTCATAAGTCGTTATAAATCCGATACCAACATATATGATGTAGAAACAAATCAAAAAATGGAGTTATTAGAATGTTTAGAGGATAAGTTATTTTTAGAAAACGAGGTATTGTTAGGAAAAGAAGCAAAAATTAGAGTAAGAATTATATGTCAGAAACTAACTGAAGAACAGTATA
>NZ_JAPQLF010000052.1:0-9166 GCF_028982105.1 Wolbachia endosymbiont of Drosophila bicornuta
GGTGTGCCGTAGAGACACAAAGAATGTTCAAGTAAGAGCAAACTAAGTGCAAAAGCTGCACAGTAGATGAGGGTAGGTCCCTCGGAACCGGTTTACAAGAGCAGGCTTCAAACAACCATAAGCTGCTTTGGTAAAGAGCCAAGGTAGTGAGCGTTATGGAAAAGGCGCAATTATGCGTCATGTATGAAATAGAGAGATGAACGTAAGTGAACCACTGATGAAGTGTCGAAACCAGTTGTATGACGTCAAAACCAGGGGGTCGTTTGTAACCTGGGATAAGGCTATCGGGAGCTTGTTTACTGGATAGCTGGCGTCCGGCATAAAGGTGGCATGAATCTATTTCAGGCTATTGTGAAGAACTACGGGAACCTGTCGTTTCGATGATAAGGAAGAAATCCAAGGAGCTGATCTCCAAGGATGAGAGTACTGATGCGGAAAACAGGGGCGGATCAGCTCGTAGTAGTAAAGAAGTTTCTGTAATGGAAATGGAGCGAAGGGGCTGAGTTATTCAGTTTTAATTATTTGTCAAACGAAAGGGAGGAGTAAATGAATAAAACAAAGTCTTCTGATATACCGAAGCAACTTATTTGGAGAGCTTATAAACAAGTATCGAAAAATAAAGGTGCTGCTGGTGTGGATGAGGTTTCGATAACAAAGTTTGAAGAAAATCTAAAAGACAATCTGTACAAACTATGGAATCGGATGTCATCGGGAAGTTATTTTCCAGAGCCGGTAAAAGCTGTTGCGATACCAAAAGATACAGGAGGGCAAAGAATTTTATGTGTTCCTTCAGTATTTGACAGGATAGGGCAAACGGCTGCTGCTATGTATCTAGAGCCGCTGGTAGAACCAAAATTTCATGAGGATTCATATGGTTATAGACCAAATAAGTCTGCACTGGATGCGGTAGATACAGCTCGTAAAAGATGCTGGAGGTACGATTGGACGATAGATCTTGATATATCTGGATTTTTCGACAATTTGGACCACGGCTTGGCATTGCAAGCTATCAAAAAGCACACAGACTGCAAATGGGTCATACTGTATGTTGAAAGATGGATGAAAGCTCCAATTCAGCAAGCAGATGGCAACAAGGTAGTAAGGGATAAGGGAGTTCCGCAAGGGGGTTCAGTTAGCCCGATCATTTCAAATATATTTATGCATCATGCATTTGATATGTGGATGAAACGAAACTACACAACAGTACCATTTGAAAGATATGTGGACGATGTGATAGTGCACTGCAAAACTAAGGAACAGGCGGACTTTATGCGAGCAGCAATCAAAGAAAGATTGGCACAATGTAAGCTAAAATTACATCCTGAGAAGACGCAAATAGTGTACTGTAAGGATGATAACAGGAGAGGTGGGTTTCCAATACAAAGTTTTGACTTCCTGGGCTATACATTTAGACCTAGGTTAGCGAAGAACAACAAAGTAGGAACCTATTTTGTCTCGTTTCTACCTGCGATTAGTAACAAGGCCAAGAAAAAGATCTGTCAAGTCATAAGGTCATGGAAAATACGCAGACAAACATCAACAACTTTAGAGGAAATATCGAGGAAAGTAAATCCAATAGTCAGAGGCTGGTTTCAGTACTATGGCAGGTTTTACAGGCAAGAAATATACAAACCTCTGAAGAACATAGAGCGGCAACTGGAAAAGTGGGTCAAAAGAAAGTATAGGAAGCTTCGAACTCGAGGAAAACTAGCAAGCCAACTTCTAGGAAGAGTAAGAAAGGAAAATCCAGATACTTTCTACCACTGGACGTTAGGGTTAGGTCAGAAGACTGAATAATGGAAGCTGTATAAATCGAGAGGTTTACGTACAGTCTTGTGAGGGACTGGTGGGGAAGTTCCGCCGGTCTACTCTCCTTAATGCAAAAACTCAAAATCATGGTAAAGATGATCTAACACCAATGCACTTTGCAGTTTTTGCAAATACGCCAGAATTTATAGAATTACTAGCTAGCAATGGTGCATTGATTAATGAAAGAGAAAGCACCGAAGGGTATACTCCTCTTCACTTTGCTGCTTTATATGGGAACAAAAATATAATACAAGCCTTAATTGATAAGGGACAAGATATTGAAGATGTGGACAATAATGGGCGAACAGCTCTGTTTTTAGCTGCTAGGCAGTGCACTGAAGCAGAAGATGATAGCAGAATAGAAATTATCAAGTATTTGATAGACAAGCTCAAAGCAGATGTAACAAAGAAAGACAATAATAACAATGCAGTACTCTTTCCTGCCGCTAATAATTGCCCTGGAAAAGTGGTAGAATTCATCATTGAGCAATATATAAAAATCTTTGAGTTAGAGAATTTTATCAACCACAAAAATAATGATGGAATGGATGCTTTGGATATTGCGCTGAATAGTGGAAACGAGAAAGCTATTGAAGTATTAAGATCATATGGAGCAGATATCAAGAATAAGGTAGATGGTAGCATTCAAAAAATTACTGCAGAAAAACCAAGTAGTACCCTAGACAGAGCAGAAAGTGCAGAGGTAGCGCCTCCAATTAAGCAAAGAGTATAAAACTTTTTATAAAGCGATTATAAATTTCAGTAAGTTGCAGAGGCTCTACAATGGGAAGTGTAGTATGTTAGCAGATACAAATGACTAGATAAATTATATTTCATTAAAGTCATTTATCTTGAAACATAAGCAGGATTTTGTATAGTTGTTTCAATTTGGGTCTGTATATTGAAACAACGCGTGAAAATGACAGGTCATTGTACAAGAGGTACCTAATTCACCGACAAGAATGCTAGATAAAGACACTTACATTTCAATTATTTTACAATTTCTGTATAATCTTAAAAACTCAATTAGTGCGTTATGAAGATAGTAATAGGTAATGCTAGTAAGGAATTAGGGGAATCAGTAGTTAACCGGCTAGATGTTCAACCATCCTCTGCTTGGATATCAAAGTTTACCGATGGCGAGGTAAATGTAGAAGTAGCAAATGATCTATATAATCAAGAAGTATATATAATACAATCTCTTTCTCCCCCTGTGAATGATAACCTTATGGAGCTTCTGCTCATAATTGATGCAGTAAATAGATTAGGAGCCAAAAGGATAGTAGTAATTATTCCTTATTATGGATATAGCAGGCAAGATAGAATTATCAAGAACAATAATGTGCAGTCTGCTTTAAGTGCCAAATTAGTTGCAAATCTTATTCAAACTGCAGGTGCAAGTAGCGTTGCAGTTATTGATTTGCACTCAAGTCAAATTGAAGGATTCTTTGATGTACCGATAACTAATTTGAACTGCTTTGAAGCATTTGTTGACTCTATACACACGGAAAATTTGGCAATTGTTGCACCTGATGTTGGAGCAATTGGTAGAGCACGTGCTTTTGCAAAGACTTTAGAGGAAAAGTACAAGATAGGGTTAAGTGATAAGATTATTGTAGTAGATAAATATAGGGAGAAAGCAGGCACATCTCAAGTAATGAACATAATAGGAGAAGTTGCAAACAAAAATTGTGTCATTGTTGATGATATAGTTGACTCTGGTGGAACATTGTGTAATGCAGCTCTTGCTTTAAAAAGTTACGGAGCAAAGTCCGTAACTTCATGCATCACACACGGTGTGCTTTCAGGAAGTGCAGTTGAGAAAATCTCTTCCTCTTCTTTAGATAAATTAGTGATTACGGATACCATACTTCACAAACTTGAAAAAACTGGTAAAATAGAAGTTGTTTCAGTTGTAAATATTTTAACTCACTTCATCCAAGGAGGTAGAAATGCCAGCTAAGTCAACAGAAGACGTTATTACTTCACTAATAGAATTTGCAAATAAGAGAAAAATAACAATTACCAAGGAAGAAATGCTTAAAATTGCACAGCTTGTAAGGATTAAGTTATCAAATGACGAGATTGATCACTACTCCAAAGAACTGACAATGCTGGATTGGATACATGATACTTTATTGCAAGTTAATACTGAAGGTGTTTCTCCTATGCGTTATGGCAGCATAGACAAGGACATTCATGTACGCGATGATGTTATAAATTCTCAAAATATTAAAGAAGAGATATTGTCCAATACAAAACCTGAGCATGGGTATTTTGTAGTGCCAAAGGTTATAAACTATTAAGGTAAAACAAGCTTATATCAAATCCACAATAGATCTACTTTCAAAAATAAGACCAATCCGGTAAAGAAGCATTTGTAGGAGTGGAAACCATTTTTTGATTTTTCTTTACTAAGTCTACTAAATATAGTTTAGAGTTGCTTGGTGATTCTGTTCTTGTAAAAATGATTTCTCTGCCATTTGGTAGCCATGCCGGGGATTCAATTTTATGCCCCTCTGAAAGCAGACGTTCTTCTTTGCCATCTGGCTTCATAACTCCTATGTAAAATTTTCCTGACTGAATCTTTGTAAAAGCTATCAGATCTCCTTTTGGCGACCAAACAGGCGTAGCATATCTTCCACTCCCAAAACTAATTCTTTTAGGTTTTTTACTTTTGTTAGTAAAATCGATAACGTACAGTTGCTGACTCCCACTTATATCAGAACTAAAAGCCATATACTTTTGATCTGGAGAAAAAGAGGGAGAAGTGCTTATAGCTGAACCTTTAGTAATTTTTTTTGTTCGTTTACTACTTAAATCCAAAGATAATATATTCGTTTCACCACCCAATGAGTGGGAAATTAAAAGAGATTTACCATCGGGAGAAAATCTTGGTGCAGAAACAACTCCTTCAAATGCGCTGATTATTGATTCAGTGTTATCTTTTAAATTTTTTAATATTATATAACTTTTACCATTTGCGTACGAGATATAAACAATACCCTTTCCATTTGGTGAGAATCTCGGTGTTGACACAAATCTATCGCCATTTGTTAAGTATTTTATATTACTTCCATCTTGATTCATCACAGCAATTTTACGCACAGATTTGTAGTTGCTATCTTTTTCTTCAGCGATATACGTGATTTTTGTGTTGAAGTGCCCTTTCTCACCAATTAATCTATCATGTATCACATCCGAAACGAGGTGACCAATTTTTCTCCAGTCTTTTGCTGGAAAAACAACTGACTGAGTAAGTAATTCTCTTTTTGTAAAAGCGTCAAATAAACGAAATGATAGCTCTAATGCACTACCAGATATTTCGCTTAAACTTACTGTGACTACAGTATCGCTTTTCCAAGATTTAGATTCAGCTTCCGCGCCACGTTTTACATTAAATAAGCCACAATTAGATAAATTTGTTCCTATTACCTTTGCAATATTTTCGCTTAATTCGCTTTCCAACGCTGTTTTACATGTACATTTAGATACAACAAGACCAATGTTACCAACACTGCTTTTTTTTATATCAACATATAAAGCAGCTTTTGTAAAATAAGGAATAAATAACGAAATAAATAACACCAGATGAACGAATAGCTTCATTCATTTCATACCTGTTCTATCTGAATCTCAATTATAGGCCTTTTTAGTAAATATTCCTTTAAGATACTCAATATTGAACTTTCAATCTTATTTTTAATTTTTTTTGTTGGCTGCAAACTAAACAACGACTCAACTTTCTTGACAATTTTCTGTATGGTAGCTGCATCTTCTAGCACTTCAAAAACACCAGGTACAAATACTTTCGGTTTAGCAAGCAATTTATTTTTCTTGTTTACAACTGCTGTTACCACAATAACTCCGGCATCTCTCATTCTTTTACGCATTTTTATAACACTGCTCTCCGGATGACGTAGCAACATACCATCAATACCAAAGTAGTCAACATCAATTGAATCAACCTTTTCTCCGTTCTCCAAATTAACAATATCACCTGGTGCAATCATTATTGCTTTTGCCACACCGCACTCTTTAGCAAATTTTACATGTGCATGCGTGTGAATATATTCGCCGTGAACTGGAATAGACATCTTCGGTTTTATTAAAGAATACATTTCCTTTAGCTCTTCTCTTGTTGGATGCCCAGAAGCATGAACATGCTCTGTTTTTTCAGTAATAACTTCTACCCCCATCTCAATAAAGGCATTGAGCATGTTGTGCGCACGAGTTTCATTTCCAGGAATGATTTTTGACGAAAAGATCATGGTATCACCTTGCTGCATTTTAAATGCTTGATGACTCTTAGCAGAAAGTCTTGCGGTAGCTGCCAGTGGCTCACCTTGACAACCTGTGCAAAGTAGCACCAGTTCTTCCCTTGGAAAATTTACTGCTTCCTTTGCTTCAAGAAACTGAGGAGAATCAGTTAAATAACCACTATCTTGCGCAACTTTCACTATTCTCCATAAAGATCTACCAAGTAAAACTACTTTTCTATTTAGTGCTTTTGCAGCTTGGCTCATCGTTTCAATTCGTGCCACATTTGAAGCGAATAGCGAAACAGCAACTAATTTTTTAGACCGCTTTATTATGTTATAAATATTATTATAAATTTCACCTTCTGACTCAGGGTGATGCTTGCTTAATATATTGGTTGAATCGCAAATTGCTGCAAGCAGGTCACCTTTATCGCCAATTTCTTTTAGACGCTCCATATTAGAAGTTAATCCAACAACAGGTTTTGGATCAAATTTCCAGTCTCCGGTATGGAGTGCACTACCCATTTCAGTGCTAATTAATATTGAATTTGCCTCAGGAATTGAATGAGTTACATTTATAAACTCGACGGTAAAAGGACCCAAATTTATGCTGCCATTTATGTCTACCTCTTTCACATGGACTATACCTTCCAATCGAAATTCTTTTAGTTTCTCTTTAAGAAAATTAACCGTAAACTTTGTTGTATATATGGAGCACTGCAACTCTTCCCACAAGTGTGGCACTGCACCGCAGTGGTCCTCATGTGCATGTGTAATTATTATTCCAAGTAAATCTTTTTTTCTTTGAGCAATAAAATCTATATCAGCAATGAGCAGCTCAACACCTGGCATAGTTTCATCTGCAAAACCAACACCAAGGTCGATCATAATCCACTTACCTTGGTAATGATACAGGCTAACATTCATCCCGATTCTTCCTACTCCCCCAAGCGGAAGAAATAAAAACTCATTTTTGTTTATATTCATTAAATTTAAATTATTAAAACCTGAGAATAGCAAAACTTCGACCTTAAATAAAGAAATTTATTGCTTTTACATAGTTTTAAGGAACTAAGAAGTTTCTGTTGGCTAATAATAACACTATTGTTAAGTTTTCCATTAATAAGGTCAAAGAATTGCAGGATTAAATGAAAACCCGTAAACAGTTACCCCTTTATGTCATTTAGCAGATTTCTTATTTTTTTTTTACTTTACTAAAAAACCCTTCAGATTGCTGTTGTACACTTGCATTTTCCTCTTCTTCAAGCGCTTTTAATAGTTCAATTTGCTTTTTAGTTAAATTTTTTGGATTTAAAGTCTCAACTATTACCTGTACGTATAAATCACCACGAGCATGTGAGTTCATATATGGCATACCCTTTTCCCTACAACGCAGTTTGGTACCAGTTTGAGTGCCTTCAGGGACCTTTACTTTTATTTTAGCTCCATCAATTGATTGAATATCGATTTCACCACCAAGCACTGCTAGTGTCATTCTTATAGGCACTTTACAGTGTAAATCTGCTTTATTTCTAGCAAAGATTTTATGGAAAATTATTTTCACGTATACGTATAAATCTCCACTTTTTCCACCTTTTGTTCCAGCTTCTCCTTTACCACTTATCCTTACCTTAGCTCCTTCTTCTATGCCTTTTGGAATTGAAACGGATATATTTACTTCATCTCTTCTACGTCCACTTCCACCACATTTCTTACATTTGTTTTGTATTATTTCTCCTTCCCCATAGCATGTAGTACATGTTCTTTCGATGGTAAAAAAGCCTTGTTGAGTTCTAATCCTACCGCTTCCCTGGCATGTGTGGCACTGAACTGGTTTAATTGCTCCTTCGCCACCTGTGCCTTGGCATGTATCACATTTTACATTTGTCACATAATGTATAGGCGCTTGTATTCCTTTAAATGCATCTTCTAAGGTAATTTCAAGATCATAACGTAGGTCTGCTCCAGATACTCCTGTTGTACTTCTTTTTGCTCTCGATCTACTTGCACCACCACCGAATCCTCCACCAAAGAAGTCATTGAATATGTCGCTAAAATCTCCTGCAGAGCTAAAGCCTTGAAATCCACCAGAAGCACCTTCGTGGCCATAACGGTCATAGCCTGCCCTTTTCTCAGAGTCAGACAGAACTTCATATGCAGCTGTTACTTCTTTAAATTTTTCCTCTGCTTCTTGATTGCCAGGATTTCTATCAGGATGATATTTTAACGCTAATTTTTTATACGCTTTTTTTATCTCATCAATACTGGCATTTCTGCCTACTTCCAGTAGCTCATAGTAGTCTTTTTTGCTCATATATAATAGTTTAGTGCTTAACCTTTAAAGATAGGTATTGCATATATTAATTTCAAGTGTGACTTCTGCTTCCTATAAAATGTGGTGCACCCTGAGCGACTTGAACGCCCGACCTTTTGATCCGTAGTCAAATGCTCTAATCCAACTGAGCTAAGGGTGCTTTCATAAAGTTAACTTTAGCAGATTTTGTGGCTTGATTCAATTAATTTGGCTAAAAATAAAACTATTGATTTCTATCATACGTGAACCCCTCACAATTCTCAAACTGCCGTTTCGCATTAGAATTATCAAATTCACTACAAGGAGGAGCAGTTGGAGTAGTATTAGGATCTTGAGAAAAGTAAGGAGGTGGTGCATCATAACGAGAAGAATCTCCATAACCATGCCCTTGTCTAAGACAGCTATCTACCGCTCCTTTAGCTTTCTCGATATTTTCTGATTCTTCCTCATGCTTCATATGAAAAAGCTAAACCACCAGTAAAACACACAAGAGAATTAACGCCAAGGATAACTATAGCTCTTTTTACAATAATCCGAACAGATCATAATATGCTACTGCTCTACCATAGCCATAAGCACATATCTTATCCTATTCGGACTATTGCGAGAAGTGCTATAAACCCCACACTGGTAAGACTGGGTAAACAGCACAAGCTATCAAAGCTGCCAAAGAAACAGCGCCAACCGCAAATTCTATATTTCTGAACGTTTTAAATTTATAGCCTTTCTTATAATAGTCCGAATGCGATAAGATATGTGTTTATGGCTATAGCAGGCCAGT
>NZ_JAPQLF010000053.1:0-8075 GCF_028982105.1 Wolbachia endosymbiont of Drosophila bicornuta
AGGAGAGTAGACCGGCGGAACTTCCCCACCAGTCCCTCACAAGACTGTACGTAAACCTCTCGATTTATACAGCTTCCATTATTCAGTCTTCTGACCTAACCCTAACGTCCAGTGGTAGAAAGTATCTGGATTTTCCTTTCTTACTCTTCCTAGAAGTTGGCTTGCTAGTTTTCCTCGAGTTCGAAGCTTCCTATACTTTCTTTTGACCCACTTTTCCAGTTGCCGCTCTATGTTCTTCAGAGGTTTGTATATTTCTTGCCTGTAAAACCTGCCATAGTACTGAAACCAGCCTCTGACTATTGGATTTACTTTCCTCGATATTTCCTCTAAAGTTGTTGATGTTTGTCTGCGTATTTTCCATGACCTTATGACTTGACAGATCTTTTTCTTGGCCTTGTTACTAATCGCAGGTAGAAACGAGACAAAATAGGTTCCTACTTTGTTGTTCTTCGCTAACCTAGGTCTAAATGTATAGCCCAGGAAGTCAAAACTTTGTATTGGAAACCCACCTCTCCTGTTATCATCCTTACAGTACACTATTTGCGTCTTCTCAGGATGTAATTTTAGCTTACATTGTGCCAATCTTTCTTTGATTGCTGCTCGCATAAAGTCCGCCTGTTCCTTAGTTTTGCAGTGCACTATCACATCGTCCACATATCTTTCAAATGGTACTGTTGTGTAGTTTCGTTTCATCCACATATCAAATGCATGATGCATAAATATATTTGAAATGATCGGGCTAACTGAACCCCCTTGCGGAACTCCCTTATCCCTTACTACCTTGTTGCCATCTGCTTGCTGAATTGGAGCTTTCATCCATCTTTCAACATACAGTATGACCCATTTGCAGTCTGTGTGCTTTTTGATAGCTTGCAATGCCAAGCCGTGGTCCAAATTGTCGAAAAATCCAGATATATCAAGATCTATCGTCCAATCGTACCTCCAGCATCTTTTACGAGCTGTATCTACCGCATCCAGTGCAGACTTATTTGGTCTATAACCATATGAATCCTCATGAAATTTTGGTTCTACCAGCGGCTCTAGATACATAGCAGCAGCCGTTTGCCCTATCCTGTCAAATACTGAAGGAACACATAAAATTCTTTGCCCTCCTGTATCTTTTGGTATCGCAACAGCTTTTACCGGCTCTGGAAAATAACTTCCCGATGACATCCGATTCCATAGTTTGTACAGATTGTCTTTTAGATTTTCTTCAAACTTTGTTATCGAAACCTCATCCACACCAGCAGCACCTTTATTTTTCGATACTTGTTTATAAGCTCTCCAAATAAGTTGCTTCGGTATATCAGAAGACTTTGTTTTATTCATTTACTCCTCCCTTTCGTTTGACAAATAATTAAAACTGAATAACTCAGCCCCTTCGCTCCATTTCCATTACAGAAACTTCTTTACTACTACGAGCTGATCCGCCCCTGTTTTCCGCATCAGTACTCTCATCCTTGGAGATCAGCTCCTTGGATTTCTTCCTTATCATCGAAACGACAGGTTCCCGTAGTTCTTCACAATAGCCTGAAATAGATTCATGCCACCTTTATGCCGGACGCCAGCTATCCAGTAAACAAGCTCCCGATAGCCTTATCCCAGGTTACAAACGACCCCCTGGTTTTGACGTCATACAACTGGTTTCGACACTTCATCAGTGGTTCACTTACGTTCATCTCTCTATTTCATACATGACGCATAATTGCGCCTTTTCCATAACGCTCACTACCTTGGCTCTTTACCAAAGCAGCTTATGGTTGTTTGAAGCCTGCTCTTGTAAACCGGTTCCGAGGGACCTACCCTCATCTACTGTGCAGCTTTTGCACTTAGTTTGCTCTTACTTGAACATTCTTTGTGTCTCTACGGCACACCGTTTGCGTATGGTTTATTGCTATGCGGTTAATCTTTCCTCAATCCAAGCTGCTTGAATAGCTTCGAGTATTTTTTCGTTACAGCGTTTTTCATCATCATCAAATTCCTCTAAACTCAAGACCTTTTTTTTAAGCTCAGTGAATCTGATACTAATTATATTCTCATTTGGAAATTTTTCCTCCAGAGCTTCCACAATATCTCCTATATCAAGCCATTTCATACTTTTTTGTATTTATCTGCTAAGTTAAATTGGTGCCCATGGGGAGACTTGAACTCCCAAGGTCGCAAAACCCACGGATTTTAAGTCCGCTGCGTCTACCGATTCCGCCACACGGGCTTTTTTTATCTATCTAGAGTAAAACTCTACTACTAAATTGACTTCCATGTCTGCTGAATAAGGAACCTCAGAATATTGAGGTGACCTCAAATACTTCACTGAATGCTCTTTACTATCTGCTTCTAAATAATCCGGAGCCTTGCGCTCTTGTTTTTGTTCAGCCTCTACTACTACAGGGATTTTTGCTGCCCTTTCTCTTATTTTTATTATATCACCTGGCTTCACTCGATAACTCGATATGTTAACCACCTTATCATTAACTGTAACGTGCTTGTGAGATATGAGCTGCTTTGCTGAGTAAATTGTTGGAACAAGACCAGAGTGGTATAAAACAGAACTTAATCTCGATTCTAAGATACCGATAAAATTATCAGCCGTATAACCCTTTCTGTTATAAGCATCTAAAAATGTACGTCTGAGCTGCTTACTTGAAATCGCATAGTAAAACTTAAATTTCTTATGCGCAGCAAACTGCTTACCAAAGTCGGATAACTTCTTGAATCCAAGAATACCATGTTGACCTGGAGGGTATTTCCTTTTGTTTACTGGGTCTTTAGCTCTACCCCATAAATTTACACCAAGTCTACGGCTAATCCTATACTTTCTAGTGATAACAGTTGTCATATAAAAACTCTCACGATTTAACTTTAGATTATTAAGGATTTTAGCACTCAGTGTCAACTTGTTTTTGCTGATATAATCTTTTATACTTCATTTTTAAGTTTTTCTATTAACATATGAATCATTCACATTTAAAATCTATGGCAAACGCCATCCGTTTTTTATCAATTGATGCAGTACAAAAAGCAAACTCTGGACACCCAGGTATGCCACTTGGCATGGCAGATGTTGCAACTGTTTTGTTTGCTAAATATCTGAATCATAATCCTGATGATTCTAAATGGTTCAATAGAGATCGCTTTGTTTTATCAAACGGTCATGGGTCAATGTTACTATATTCAATATTATATTTGACAGGTTATATCGGTATAGATGAGCTAAAAAACTTTAGGCAAATGAGATCCAAGACCCAAGGTCATCCAGAGTTTGGCTTGACTTCCGGAGTAGAGGCAACAACAGGCCCGCTCGGTCAGGGGTTTGCCACTGCTGTTGGCATGGCACTTGCTGAATCGATTCTTAAAGAACAATTTGGAGATAGCTTAATTAATCACTACACTTACGTGATGCTAGGGGATGGCTGTCTTATGGAAGGAATAAGCCATGAAGCAGCATCACTTGCTGGGCATCTTAAATTGAATAAGCTTATAGCTCTTTTCGATGATAATGATATTTCTATAGATGGCGCTACTTGCCTTTCCTGTTCTGACGATGTAGAGAAACGCTTCTTAGCGTATGGATGGAATGTTGACAAAATTGATGGCCATGATTTTGATGCCATATCCCTTGCAATAGAGCAAGCAAAGAAGTCTGATAAACCTACAATGATCTGCTGCAAAACTATTATCGGAAAATTTTCAAGCCGTGCTGGCACATCCTCTGCTCACAGTGGTGCTTTTTCGGAGGAAGACATAAAACAGATGAGAGAGAAATTAAACTGGAATTATGAACCATTCCATGTACCAGAAGATGTGAAAAATGCCTGGAAGAAAACTGTTGAGAGAGCAAAACAAAACTACACGATGTCATTCCAGCGCGTGACCAGGAAAGAAGAAAAAGAATGGATCCCAGTGTCAAGCACTTGGATGACAGAAGAGAATGCTGGGATGACAGGGTATCATGCAGAACTTCAAAGACGGTTAGATAAACATCTACCAGATAATATCGCTGGTGTTTTAGCTGACCTGAAGAAACAAATATGTGAGCTAATGCCAAACGAAGCTACTCGATCTTCTTTCGGCAGAGTAATGGAACTTTTAACTGAGTCTATGCCGGAATTAATCGGCGGTTCTGCTGATCTTACTGGGTCAAATTGCACTAAATATAAGCACATGCAGGTAATAAATAGCAATAATTATAGTGGCTCTTATGTCCACTATGGAGTGAGAGAGCACGCTATGGCAGCTTGTATGAATGGTATGGCACTTCACGGCGCGATTCTTCCTTATGGCGGCACTTTTTTGGTATTTTCCGACTATTGTCGTCCTGCTATACGTCTTTCAGCTCTGATGAAGCAGCAGGTTATGTATGTCATGACTCACGACTCAATTGGAGTGGGAGAAGATGGCCCAACTCATCAGCCAATAGAGCATTTAGCCTCTTTGCGTGCTATACCAAATCTATATGTTTTTAGGCCAGCCGATGCAGTTGAAACTCTAGAGTTTGTTAGCATTGCACTCGAAAAAAAAGAATCACCTGCACTGTTTGCGCTCTCAAGGCAAAACGTAAGTTACATGCGCAAGTTCTACTCTGATATCGATCAATCTGCTAATTTATCGAAGTTTGGTGCATATATTTTGTGTGAATGTTCAAAAGAATTAAAAGTGACGATATTTGCTACGGGGTCCGAGGTTGAAATTGCAGTTGAAGCAAGGGAGAAATTGCAGGAAAATGGTATAGGTACAAGGATTGTTTCTATGCCATGCTGGAGGCTTTTTGACGAGCAAAGCGATGAATATAAAGCTGCAATATTAAATAATGACAGCATTAAAGTTGCAATTGAAGCCGGAAGTGAAATGGGTTGGCATAAATACATAGGTTCAAACGGTATATTTATTGGCATGAAAAGCTTCGGAGAATCAGCACCTTATAAAACACTCTATGAGCATTTTAATATCAGTGCTGATCACGTAGTAAAATGTGTGTGTGAGAAACTGGTTTATATTCAGTAGACTTCTTGCATAACCATATGAAAGCCCACTCTTCTTTGTCATTCCAGCGCGTGACGTTATTTCCATCCAAGATGGTGTCATTCCAGTGCTCCTTTTTTTGTCATCCCAGTGCGTGACACTGGGATCTAGCCTTTATTATTTGGTTGAAATTAAGTCTTCTGGATCCCAATGTCAGCTACTTTCATGACATCATCATAAAGTAAAATGAGATCCCAGTGTCACGCACTGGGATGACACCTTTTCCGGTAGAAGATCACTATCAAATCACATTGCTCTGGTCATTATGATCACCATTATTTTGTTCAACTGATTGATCGACCACAGGTGAAGAAGAATCATCATAAGGTTGTGTGTCAGACTTTTCTTCGTCAGACGCAAACAACCATGAAAAAAAACCACCAAAAAATGATGCAACTAATGAAAAAGGCTTCATAAGTATACTAAACAAACTACCAAAAAAAGAGCTCGGCTGTTCTTCTGTTTGTGCAGGTTCTGTGGAAGCAACAGGACCTACATCGTTGTCTTGTACATCAGTTCCTTGTTCTGCACTGGTGGTGCTGGTTTTTTCCCCTTCTTTGCTATTATCTGATTGTAGTTCAGTATCATCACCTACTCGTTTTTCTTCCTCTTGACCCCCTTCACTATCTGTCGATGATCCACCCGCTGAACCATCATCAGATTTTTCTGCTGGTTGCAATAGAGTTTTTATTCCTTCATCAGTGGCTAATTTGAAAGGAGTATTTCTATCTTCATTTTCTATATTAACATCTGCTCCTTTTTCTATTAAGAATTTTACTGTTTCCGCAGAGGCGTTTGCTGGACGATATGCATAACCCATAAACATTTTATTTTTTGTAGTAAAATGTAAAGGAGTCCATAGATCGTTATCTTGTATATTAACATTCGCTCCTTTTTCTAATAAAAGTTCTGCTATATCCGTATAACCTTCTCTAGCAGCACAATGCAAAAGAGTATGTCCATATGAATCTACTGCATCAGCATTTGCTCCCTTGTTTAATAAAGCTTTAACTATATCTTTATGGCTACTATTGTAATTATATTCCATCATACTCTGAAGAAGTGATTCAATTACTGTATCAACCTTTGCTCCACTATTTAATAAAACTTCAGTTGCATCTTTATGACCATAGAAAGCAGCTTTAAACAAAGGAACCATTCCATTTTTATCTGCTATATTAAGGAGAGTAGACCGGCGGAACTTCCCCACCAGTCCCTCACAAGACTGTACGTAAACCTCTCGATTTATACAGCTTCCATTATTCAGTCTTCTGACCTAACCCTAACGTCCAGTGGTAGAAAGTATCTGGATTTTCCTTTCTTACTCTTCCTAGAAGTTGGCTTGCTAGTTTTCCTCGAGTTCGAAGCTTCCTATACTTTCTTTTGACCCACTTTTCCAGTTGCCGCTCTATGTTCTTCAGAGGTTTGTATATTTCTTGCCTGTAAAACCTGCCATAGTACTGAAACCAGCCTCTGACTATTGGATTTACTTTCCTCGATATTTCCTCTAAAGTTGTTGATGTTTGTCTGCGTATTTTCCATGACCTTATGACTTGACAGATCTTTTTCTTGGCCTTGTTACTAATCGCAGGTAGAAACGAGACAAAATAGGTTCCTACTTTGTTGTTCTTCGCTAACCTAGGTCTAAATGTATAGCCCAGGAAGTCAAAACTTTGTATTGGAAACCCACCTCTCCTGTTATCATCCTTACAGTACACTATTTGCGTCTTCTCAGGATGTAATTTTAGCTTACATTGTGCCAATCTTTCTTTGATTGCTGCTCGCATAAAGTCCGCCTGTTCCTTAGTTTTGCAGTGCACTATCACATCGTCCACATATCTTTCAAATGGTACTGTTGTGTAGTTTCGTTTCATCCACATATCAAATGCATGATGCATAAATATATTTGAAATGATCGGGCTAACTGAACCCCCTTGCGGAACTCCCTTATCCCTTACTACCTTGTTGCCATCTGCTTGCTGAATTGGAGCTTTCATCCATCTTTCAACATACAGTATGACCCATTTGCAGTCTGTGTGCTTTTTGATAGCTTGCAATGCCAAGCCGTGGTCCAAATTGTCGAAAAATCCAGATATATCAAGATCTATCGTCCAATCGTACCTCCAGCATCTTTTACGAGCTGTATCTACCGCATCCAGTGCAGACTTATTTGGTCTATAACCATATGAATCCTCATGAAATTTTGGTTCTACCAGCGGCTCTAGATACATAGCAGCAGCCGTTTGCCCTATCCTGTCAAATACTGAAGGAACACATAAAATTCTTTGCCCTCCTGTATCTTTTGGTATCGCAACAGCTTTTACCGGCTCTGGAAAATAACTTCCCGATGACATCCGATTCCATAGTTTGTACAGATTGTCTTTTAGATTTTCTTCAAACTTTGTTATCGAAACCTCATCCACACCAGCAGCACCTTTATTTTTCGATACTTGTTTATAAGCTCTCCAAATAAGTTGCTTCGGTATATCAGAAGACTTTGTTTTATTCATTTACTCCTCCCTTTCGTTTGACAAATAATTAAAACTGAATAACTCAGCCCCTTCGCTCCATTTCCATTACAGAAACTTCTTTACTACTACGAGCTGATCCGCCCCTGTTTTCCGCATCAGTACTCTCATCCTTGGAGATCAGCTCCTTGGATTTCTTCCTTATCATCGAAACGACAGGTTCCCGTAGTTCTTCACAATAGCCTGAAATAGATTCATGCCACCTTTATGCCGGACGCCAGCTATCCAGTAAACAAGCTCCCGATAGCCTTATCCCAGGTTACAAACGACCCCCTGGTTTTGACGTCATACAACTGGTTTCGACACTTCATCAGTGGTTCACTTACGTTCATCTCTCTATTTCATACATGACGCATAATTGCGCCTTTTCCATAACGCTCACTACCTTGGCTCTTTACCAAAGCAGCTTATGGTTGTTTGAAGCCTGCTCTTGTAAACCGGTTCCGAGGGACCTACCCTCATCTACTGTGCAGCTTTTGCACTTAGTTTGCTCTTACTTGAACATTCTTTGTGTCTCTACGGCACACC
>NZ_JAPQLF010000055.1:0-16267 GCF_028982105.1 Wolbachia endosymbiont of Drosophila bicornuta
CTCACTCCAAAATTTCAGAAACAACACCAGAACCAACAGTTCTACCGCCTTCTCTTATCGCAAAACGCAACCCCTTATCCATTGCTATCGGTACTTGCAATTCTACTTCTACACTCACATTATCTCCTGGCATTACCATCTCCTTCCCATCTAGCAATTTTATGCTCCCAGTTACATCCGTTGTCCTTAAATAAAACTGTGGCTGGTAATTCGCAAAAAATGGTGTATGCCTTCCTCCTTCCTCTTTCTTTAATATATAAACCTCCGCCTTAAATTTTCTATGCGGCGTTATCGTCCCAGGTTTTGCCAATACTTGCCCTCTCTCCACTTCTTCTCTTTTTGTTCCTCTTAACAATATTCCTACATTGAGTCCTGCACTTCCCTTATCCAGCAACTTCTTAAACATTTCTACACCTGTGCATATCGTCTTTTGCGTCGCTTTCAGACCTATTATCTCTATCTCTTCTCCCGTCTTTATCTCTCCCTTCTCTATTCTTCCTGTTACCACTGTTCCTCGCCCCGATATCGAAAATACATCTTCGATTGGCAATAAAAATGGTAAATCCACAGGCCTTGGTGGAACCGCTACATATTCATCTAACTTTTCCATCAATTTGTCTATTGATTTCTTTCCATATTCGCTGCTGTCATCCTCCAGCGCCTTGAGCGCTGAACCAACCACCACAGGCACTTCATCCCCTGGAAATCCGTATTTACTCAGTAATTCCCTCACTTCCATTTCTACTAAATCTATCATATCAGCATCAGCAACATCAGCTTTATTTATATACACCACGATATATCCAACACCTACCTGCTTCGCCAGCAATATATGCTCTCTCGTTTGTGGCATTGGCCCATCAACCCCCGACACTACCAATATCGCCGCATCCATCTGTGCTGCACCTACTATCATGTTCTTTACATAGTCAGCGTGTCCAGGACAATCAACGTGTGCATAATGCCTTTTCTCTGTCTGATACTCAACATGCGCTGTTGCTATCGTTATCCCCCTCTTCCTTTCTTCTGGCGCTTTGTCTATCTGATCGTACGCTACAAAATTTCCATAATGCTTCGTTATCGCCGCTGTTAACGTCGTCTTCCCATGATCCACATGTCCTATTGTTCCCACATTTACATGCGGCTTTCCAAATGCTTCCACTACTGCTGTCATAATTTAAACTTTTCTACCTAAAATACAAATACATCAATAAATAATATGTTGATTTTATAAAAATACAACAAAAAAAAGAGCGGATAGTGGGAATCGAACCCACGTCACTAGCTTGGAAGGCTAGAGCTCTACCATTGAGCTACACCCGCACAATGGAGGAGGTAGGATTCGAACCTACGTACGCTCACGCGGACAGATTTACAGTCTGTTACCTTTAACCACTCGGTCACTCCTCCGCAAAAATTTGTTAAGAGAATACTATTTTAGCATCTTAACTTAAGCTCTTATTGTATTTAATACTAAACGCCTAAAATTAAAAAATCAAGCAATAAAACCTACCCTGATTAAAATCATGCAGATTTCATTTTATATAACACAATATTGCCAATAAAACGCCTAAACAAATAATGCGAATCATGCGTACCTGGCGCTTCTTCTGGATGATATTGCACAGAAAAGACTAGGTAATCCTTCATCATTATTCCCTCTACACTATTATCAAATAGAGAAATGTGAGTAATTTCAACATTACTTGGAAGAGAAGCTGAATCAACAACAAAACCATGATTTTGGCTAGTGATCTCAACTTTTCCACTAATTACATCATAAACTGGATGGTTACTCCCTCGGTGACCTATATCCATCTTGATGGTCTTTGCCCCCAAAGTAATCGCAAGTAATTGATGGCCCATGCATATGCCAAAAATTGGTATTTTAGATTTTATAATAGTGTCTATTTCTGAAACTACACTTTCTCCTATTTCTTGCGGATCACCAGGACCATTTGAAAGCACTATACCATCTGGATTCATACTCAACACTTTTTGAGCAAAACCTGTGCTTGGTCTGATTAATTCAACTGTACAACCAAGTTCTATTAAGCGTGAAACTATACTGATTTTTACGCCAAAATCAACGATTACAATCCTATATTTTGCATTAAGGTCAATAGCTCTATCTGATGTCATTCCAGTGCGTGACACTGGAATCCATATATTTTTTGCTGGATCCGAGTAGTCAGCTACTTGGATGACAAAGTACTCCGCTAGTCTATTATTTTCAAAACTGTTATTTAAGCTAACCTTATTAGTTATTTCTATCCCATTTACAGGTTTGTATTCCTTCAATTTGTCTAATGCATGCGCCTTACTCGATGAGCATATCATTCCATTTTGAGATCCATGTTCTCTCAAATGTCTTGTTAAAGCTCTAGTATCAACTCCTGATATCCCAATCACGTTATTTTTCTCTAACCAATCATTTAAACTGATATATGAAGAAGGGTGGGACATAGAAGAAAGTTCACGCATAACCACACCACTTGCAAAAATTTTCTTTCCTTCATTATCTTTATGGTTTATTCCAATGTTACCAATATGAGGAAAAGTGAACGTTATAATTTGATCGGCAAAAGAAGGATCAGTTATAGTATGCTGATAACCGTTCATACCAGTGGTAAAACAAACCTCGCCTATGCACTTGCCTTTTTTACCTACTGATTTTCCCCAAAAGCACTTGCCATCTTGTAAAATTAAAACTGCGTCCTGCACTTCATTATCTATTTAACTGATTCAAAACAGTATACAAGAATTTCAAATAATACGTAACTCTTTCTAAAATTCCAAATTTAACCACGAAGCAGCAAAAAATAGCATGAAAAACTTTTAATACAATCTTTCATATAAAATATATAGTTGACTACCTTCATATTTCGTATTAGATATAGGTAAATCATAAGTAAAGTGGAGGGTAATAATGAACACTGGTACGAATCAATCAAAAAAAATAAATGAGAAGTGGTTAGCTGGAGGAATTGGCGCGCTATTATTTGTAATGATGCTACCTTCGATTCTTCTTTTAGCAAAAATAGCTATAGGGCTAATTATGGTTTCGGTTGCAGCAATAGCGATAAAAGTTGCCTTAAAAACAATATCGAATGCTTTAGAGGATAAACAGGCAGATCAAAGCCAAGCGACGCAACAAACAACACAAAGTAAAATTATAAGCCTGGCTATTGGATTAACATCTATATTCGTAGGAGGATTATCACTATTCATTATAGCACAAACTGGCTTAATTGCAGCATGTGCAGCTATAACTGCTTTAGCTCTACACGAATATGTTAAAAATCAAGAAATAGGAAAAGAGATAAATGATAAATTCGATAAGGTAGCTGACGATACAATCAATTTTATTGTTAGCAGTGTTGAAAAACTTATTCCAACAAAGCCGCCATGCATAACAGCCTAAACTGTCTCCGTTCAGGGCATAGGTGTTACAAGTAGCATTATATAAAGCGATTAATGGCATCCTCCTGATAATAGAATAATTGTATCTGTTCAGTGGCATCGCAAATATTGAAGCAAAAGTGGTCGGTGCTTACTATACGAATATTGTG
This sequence comes from Wolbachia endosymbiont of Drosophila bicornuta, assembly GCF_028982105.1. Classification (NCBI taxonomy): domain Bacteria; kingdom Pseudomonadati; phylum Pseudomonadota; class Alphaproteobacteria; order Rickettsiales; family Anaplasmataceae; genus Wolbachia; species Wolbachia endosymbiont of Drosophila bicornuta. Next base: position 3,573 of record NZ_JAPQLF010000055.1, read on the forward strand.
ATTTGAATCCACTAGGGAGGATGTCATCCCAGTGCCCAGACACTGGGATCCAGGAATTTTGATTAGAGATTAAATTGGTGAGTATAAAAGTAGCTAATCCTACGTTAAAATACAACGTTTTTAATGGGACTGCGTAAAAGGGCTGTATTCCAGTGTCAAGCACTGGAATGACACCTTTGTGTTTGAGGCAAAACCTGCTATAACATTTCTTCACAAACAAACGTTCGTACAGTTATGTATCAGCTACTTTCATGGCACCATTTGTTGTAAACTCACATTTCTCTATGATTATCTTTATTTGCCGCTTTCCCGAACGGATGCTCTACAGTTATTTCCTCATTAACAGAGCGAGGTGCACCGGAACCAGGTACAACGATATTCTCGTGCGATTGCATATCCTTCTTTTCCTCACATGGTGTTTGCTTAATGAAATGTGCTGCTAAAACTTCATGTAAAGCTTTACCTTTTATAAGCACAGCCTCGTTTTGCTTAGCTAACTCTAAAATTTTCTTTGGTTCAACATCTTTACCGTCAATAGTTGATTTTTTAATACTAACTTGACCTAAATTTATATTTAGAACAACAGTACAGTTAAGGTCTTTTCCAGATTCATCTTTTGCACCCCAACTAGTTTCGATGTCACATATTGCAAATTTTGTAAAGGAGTAGTTCCTCTGTTGTTTCTCATTCTTCTCAATTGTTACTATTCTTTCACCATTGCTGTATATTTTTGCTCTTTTTACCTCGCTTTTCTCTTCTTCCATTCTTTTAGTTTTTTCAGTGAAAAGACGACTGGTTTCTAAACTTTGTTCAGGTCTAGTAATGTTGATATTAAGATGGTCATAATGATTAAGAAGACGGTTTGCATATGGACATGGCACATAACACCCATTAAAGAAAGCATTGCACTACCAGTTTTTAGAAATTCTTGTCCATCGCTCATTCTTTCACCAATTCGAATAAGATATCTACCCAACCTCTTTTTAAAATTTTCTTTTAACTCCTCCTGATCTTTAGAAGTAAGCTTCTTATCCAATATACCCATTATTTCTTTTCGCTTACTCAATACCACATAATTGAAAAGGAAAATATCATCCTCTCGATAATAATTTGCTATCTTGTCAAATGGATCTGCCGGCCAACCGTTATTATAATTTACGAAATCAGAAGAATCTTCACACTTATTATCCTTAAAATCAAAATTCAATCTTTCAAAATCTGATAATACTTTTTCTGCCCTATCTTCAAAAGACCGAAGTCCATCTTGAAGTTCTTTTCCATAACTCATTCCTTTGTCAATTTGAAGAACATATTGACCATATTTCTTTCTAAACTCCTCCTGTTCTTCGAGGAGAGGAAGATTCCTATCTAATATATCGATTATTTCTTTCCGCTTATTCAATATTACATAGTTAAAAAGGGCACTCTCCCCCTTCTTTTCATAATCGTCTGCTATTTTGTCAAAACACCCATTATCCTTAAACTCCAATTCCTCAAAATCTGAGAGCACACTTTGTACCTGAGTCTCATCGAATTGAAGATTTGCTTGAGGAGATAGAAGAGTCAACTTTTCTTCACTTTCCTTGGTACTCGAATTTTTGTACAAACCATTAAATAGATTTATAATACCAGAAAACATTCCACACCTCTATTGTTATAAGTAAACTTGATTATATCTTAATGCTAAATGTTGTAAAGCTAAAATTAGAAACTAAAAAAGCTAACATAAGTTCTGCATTGTTTGCAGCTTTATCAGCCTATTAGGCAGAATTATTAAAGAATTAGTTGAATAGGTATTATGATTCAATTTAACTCCATCCACAAGTTCTCCGCTTGTTACTCCAGTTGCAATGAACACTGATTCACCTCTTGCCATATCTTTTACGGCGTAGACTTTTTCTGGGTCATCAATATTTAAATTTTTTGCTCTTTCTCTTAACTGATCCGTATCAAGTACTAATCTTCCCTCCATCTGTCCGTCGATAGAGCTTAGCGCTGCAGCCGCAAGCACTCCCTCTGGTGCTCCTCCTATACCGATATACATATCATGATTGCCATTTACTAGTGAAACTATGGCCGCAACATCACCATCATCTATTAGTTTAATTTTTGATCCTAATTTCCTGATTTTCTCTATTAATTCACCATGCCTTTCACGTTTAAGTACAGTTACCACGAGATCATTCACTTTGCACTTTTTTGCCTTGGCTAAATTGTCTAGATTCTTTTCAATGCTATTTTTTAGTGAGACTACACCCTCTGGAAGATTTTTTCCTACCGCTATTTTTTCCATATAAACATCAGGTGCATGTAAAAAATTACCTTTTTTCGTTGCAGCAAGAACAGACATTGCCCCTTGTTTGTAATGAGCACAAATCGTAGTGCCCTCAAGTGGGTCAACGGCAATGTCGATTTCAGGACCATTTCCAGTGCCAACCTTCTCGCCAATATATAGCATCGGCGCTTCATCTCTCTCACCTTCACCAATTACGATAGTACCATTTATTTCCATTGAATTTAATACTGTACGCATTGCATCAACTGCAACCTGATCAGCCCTTTTTTCATCACCAAAGCCTGCCAATTTATACGCAGCAAGTGCTCCAGCTTCGGTCACTTTAACTAATTTATAGGCTAAATCTTCCATCATTTGCTTTAAGAACTATATTCAATATGTATCATGATATATCATGCTGCTTGAAACTGCAATATGCCTTGACTGGTTTTGGGAAAGTTGCTATAATAAATTAGATAGTAATACTGGTAAAATTTGACATGACTTATGAAAAGATAAAGGAAATTGTAACTAACAATCCTAATATAACTGCTGAGGAGTTTGGTGAGAAGCTCAAAGAAAATAGGATAAACATAAAAAAAACAAACGAATATCATTATACTTTACTTGGGCATATTGTTAATTCAAAGTGACCTAATATTACAGACAACACCAATGATCGTGCTATATTTCTACACATTATTAAATTACTCACAGAGTTGAAAACTGAAGGCAATACTGGTCAATTCAAACATGTAAAAGCTGGATTGAGCGAAGCTATAACGACTAAGCAAGCTGATGTTGTAAGAATACTCCTGGATAGTGGTAAGTTTAATGAAGAAGAAAAATTTAACGCTTTGCTCTGTGCTGTTACTCAAAAGTATGTCCAGGGAGTTAAATTATTGTTAGGTCATGTAAATGATGAAAACATGCAAAAGGCTTTAAAGGTGGCCATGGATAAAGAACAAACTACACAAGTTGAAGAAATTACTCAGATACTATTAAATTTTATTACACCAGAAACATCCAATGTAGAAGAAAATATAGTACCAGCACCTCCTATAGTAACAGAAGCAAATGCTAACCAACCTGTGTCAAGTAGTGTTAATGATCAGCCAGGTCATAGTAACGAAAATGAAACGCCTGTATTAACAATAGAAACAAATACCGGCAAAACTACTATATCAGATTGTGATAATAATAAAAATGTCTTCACAAATTCTCAATTTTCTATGCCAAATGAACAAGAAACTAAATATAAAGAGAGCAAAAAGGATTTTTACACCTCATTGACAAAAGATGTTGTTGGAGTTGTTATTACAGGATTATTCATTACTGCTGCTGTGATGGTTCCATTTGTAGCTGGTGCAGTAGTTTGCAGTGTCATAGCTGCTTTGATTGCAATATATACCGGGTTGCATGTAAAAAATTCTACATTACCAAGTTATAGGGAGATGAGAGAGAATGAAGTTGAACGTGTAAGAGGATGTCATCCCAGTGCCCAGACACTGGGATCCAGAAGGTCATAATAAAAACTAGATCCCAGCGTCACGCGCTGGAATGACACCCTCTGGTGGGCTCAAACCATATGAGTAGCCAACACTGCCAGTATACTTACCTAGCAAATTTAGATCTAACACTAAACTGTGCTGCCACTAACTTTGCGATCGGTACTCTATAGGGTGAGCATGAAACATAATCTACCCCTGATTCGATGAGAAACTCTATAGATTTTGGATCTGCTCCATGCTCTCCACATATACCCAGTTTTATTTCTTTTCTGGTTTTTTTGCCTCTTTCAATGGCTATCTTGATTAACTCCCCTACCCCTTCGATGTCCAGAACTTCAAATGGATCATTGTCAAATATGTTGCTTTCCTCATAAGAATCGAGGAAATTAACTGAATCATCTCTTGAAAGTCCCATGGTTGTTTGCGTTAAATCATTAGTGCCAAAACTAAAAAACTCTGCATTTTTTGCTAACTTATCAGCAATCAGTGCTGCTCTTGGTAGTTCTATCATCGTTCCAATTGAGTACGCCCTGTCTGATGTCATTCCAGCGCGTGACGCTGGAATCTGCATCTGGATCCTAGCTGAGATGACAGAGGATTCTTTCTTTGCTAGCTCGCATATCAGAACAAACTCTTTCTCACTCATGATAAAAGGAATCATGATTTCAGGTTCCACTTCTATCTTCTTTTCTTTCTTTAATTCACTTGCAGCACTAAGTATTGCCCTAATCTGCATGCTATATATTTCAGGATGAGAAATAGCAAGTCTACAACCTCGATGGCCAAGCATTGGGTTCTTTTCTGATAACTGTGCTATTTTATTTTTTACTGACTCAACTGACTTACTAAGTGATTTGGCAATTTTTTCTATAGTAGACTGATCATTGGGTAAAAATTCATGCAAAGGTGGATCAAGCAACCGTATAGTGACTTCCCTGCCCTCCATAATAGAAAATATTTCTTTGAAATCAGACTTTTGCATTTCTTCTAGTTTAATGAGCGCATTTGCCCTTTCATTTTCATCGTCAGCTATTATCAATTTTTGAATGAATTCGATTCTATCACTAGCGAAAAACATATGTTCTGTGCGACATAAGCCTATACCTTCTGCACCGAATTCTTTTGCAATTTTTGCATCTTTTGGAGTATCAGCGTTCGCTCTCACTTTGATCGTTTTGATTTCATCTATCCAGTTGATTATCGTTTTGAATTCTTGCGATAATTCAGGCGAAATTGTAGGAAGAATGCCAAGCATAACCTCCCCTGTTCCTCCGTTGATGGTAATTGGTTCACCTTTATTTACTTTTGTATCCCATACAGAAAAGAAAATTCCATCTTTATCGATATAAAGTCCACTTACACTGCAAATGCATGGCTTACCCATTCCACGGGTTACAACAGCAGCATGCGAGGTCATCCCTCCCCGTGCTGTTACTATGCCGCTTGCAGCATTCATTCCATTAATATCTTCAGGACTCGTTTCTGACCTTACTAAAATCACTTTTTTACCCTGCTCTGCAGCTTTTTCAGCATCACTTGCACTAAACACTACATATCCAGAAGCAACACCTGGAGAAGCAGGTAGCCCCTTCCCTATTACTTTTTGGTCACTCTCAACGTCAAGAACTGGATGCAATAAATTGTCAAAGGTTTTTGGATCAATTCTCAATATTCCTTCTTCTTTTGTAATCGTTCCTTCGTTTACCATATCAACTATTATGCGAATAGCAGCTTCAGGCGTGCGCTTGCCAGACCTAGTCTGCAAAATCCATAATTTACCGTCCTGTACAGTAAATTCGATATCCTGCATGTCTTTATAATGCCTTTCAAGTTTTTCACATACCACACATAATTCTCGGTAGACACTTGGCAGCAACTTCTCCATGGTGTTTTTTTGCTCTCCGTCAATTGGCATAGGAGTATAAACACCAGAAACCACATCCTCACCCTGAGCATTAATCAGAAATTCACCAAAGTATTTTTTTTCTCCAGTTGAAGGATTTCGTGTAAATATCACACCAGTTGCAGAATTATCATTTAAATTACCAAAAACCATTCCTTGCACGTTGACCGCTGTTCCAAGGTTTTCAGGAATATTATGTATTCTTCTATAGGAAACAGCCCTATCATTTTTCCAAGAGGCAAATACTGCATTAACTGAGTTTAACAATTGCTCTTCAACGTTCTGCTGGAAATGTTTTCCTGTTTTTTCATGTACTATCCTTTTGAAATTGTTAACAATTTCTTTTAAAACATCAACATCAAGATCAGCTAAGCTTTTTGCTCCACTCTTTTGCTGCTTATTATCAATAACATCTTGAAATAGGTGATGATCAAGCTGTAGTACAACATTGGAGTACATCATGATGAAACGGCAGTAGCTATCGTAAGCAAAACGTTCGCCACTTTTTTTTGCAAGCCCAACAACGGTTTCATCATTTAGGCCAACATTTAAAATAGTATCAAGCATGCCCGGCATTGAACTAACACTACCAGAGCGTATTGAAACTAATAAGGGGTTATTTAAATCCCCAAACTTACAACCGATGTCATTTTCGAGCATCGCCATGTAGTTTTTGATTTCACTACATATGTCATTCCAGTACGTGACCACATTTTTTTCTGGATCCGAGTAGTCAGCTACTTGGATGACAGAAGATCTATTGTCTTGATAATAGACTTTGCAAGCAGAGGTGGAAATTGTGAAACCAGGTGGAACAGGAATGCCAACATTGCACATTTCTGCTAAATTTGCCCCCTTTCCTCCCAGCAGATTCTTCATTTCTGCATTGCCTTCGCATTTACCCTGGCTAAAGTAATGTATTAACTTTTCCCCCATCATTTTCTCCGGATTTTCACTGATAAACACATTGTACATATAGTTCCAATAAACCTGTGAGGACTTGAAACCTTAGGATAATAAATTTTACAAAATTTTGCAACAACGTTCCCTCTGGCAACATCAGTAAAGTCAACAAAAAAGATGACAAATTATTGAATTATTATCAATAAGAATATATAATATAAAGATACATTTAAAAATTTTTTTATGGCTCTTTCTAAGTTTCTCGACCCCAAGAATGATGTTGCGTTTCGGCGTATTTTTGGTACTGAAAAAAATAAAGACATCCTCATTCACTTTCTCAATGATATTTTGGGGTTCACTGGCAAAGATGAAATAAAAGAAATAGAATTCCTCAGCACTATTCAAGATGCTGAAATTGCCTCTAAAAAACAAAGTATCGTTGATGTTCTTTGCAGGGATGAAAATGGGGTGCAAGTAATAGTCGAAATGCAAGTTGCCAAAACTAAAGGCTTTGAAAAACGCGCTCAATATTACGCTGCTAAAGCTTATTCAAGGCAAGCTGATAAAGGTGATCAATATCAGGATCTTACAGAAATCATTTTTATAGCTATTGCTGATTGTATTCTCTTTCCTAATAAATCTGAGTATAAGTCAGATCATGTAATGTTAGACAAAGATAGCTATGAACATGATTTAAAAGATTTTTATTTTACATTTATTGAGTTACCAAAATTTCCTAAAACTAAAGAAGACCAATTGGGGAGTATAGTTGAAAAATGGATCTATTATTTTAAATATGCAGATGAAACTAGCGAAGAAGAATTGGAAAAGATAATAGGTAGTGATGTAATAATTAAAAAGGCATATGAAGAACTAAATAGATTCAACTGGTCAGAGAAAGAATTTATTGCCTACGAACAGGAAATAAAACGTATTCGTGATGAACGGGCTGTTCTTGAACAAAAACTTGATGATGCTAAAAAGGAAGGAAAAATTGAAGTTGCAAAAACAATGCTGGCTAATAATGTTGATGTCACCACTATTGTTAAGTTTACTGGCCTCTCCATGAGTGAGATCAAAGAATTGCAGAATTAAGTGGACCAGCAAACGGTTACACGAAATAATGCTGCAGCCTGACCAGGTGATAAGTACATTTAGCCTATTTATCTTTATACTTTCATGTCAATTTTATAAATCAAATTTATTTCTGTGAGTAGCTACAATTTAAAGACCTTGCTTCATCAATGTAATGGAACAAAACCTTTTTAGTAAGTTCAAAACCCTCTAAAGTCTCTCCTTCGCATCTTGCTGTAATGCAGTTTTGCGTATTTGATACCCTAAGAAGCCACCAACCTTTATTATCGGTTACTTTAACACCATCAAGATCTGAAAATACAATATTTTGCTTCTCCAGTGTTTTCTTTATTGATTCAATTATTTGAAATTTTTTCTCATCTTTCACTACAATCTTTACTTCATGAGTGATATATAACTTCGGTAAATCCTCAATTACCTGAGATAGGCTTTGGTTTTTCTTAAGCAAAATGTCAACTGCTTTAACAGCAGAATATAGCCCATCATCAAAACCTAGCTCAGAAAAGAAGAAGTGCCCGCTTAATTCACCAGCAAACTTTGCCTCTTCCTCTACCATCTTCCTCTTAACTAGTGAATGTCCAGTAGCGCAGGTAATAACTTGCCCTCCTAACTTACTAACAAAATCATGCACTTTCATACTCATTTTTACGTTAGCAATAACTTTGCTTTCTGGATATTCCTCCAACACTTCACGTGCAAAAATTATAAATAAATGGTCATTGGAAACAACGTTGCCTTTATTATCAATTAAGCGCACCCTATCGCTATCGCCATCTAGCGCAATGCCAAGATCACATTCACATTCCTTCACAATGTCAATTAATTGAGCGAGGTTCTTTTCCTCTATGGGATCTGGATCATGCAGTGGAAATGCCCCATCTATAGAGTTATTGGTTACGATATGCGTATGACCAGGCAAGATCTTTTCAATATACCTTATAATTCCACTTGCTGGACTATTTCCACAATCCCAGGCTATTTTTAATTTCTGTGTAGTATTATTCTTCACTGCACTTTTCAATATGCTAATGTACTCACTATATATATTTATGTTAATTAAGCTTCCAATTCTTGTGCTGTTTTTAATTGGACTGCTTATAATTTCCTTCATTTCTTGATCTGAGAAGACTTTTTTATTACTAAAAAATTTAAAGCCATTATATTCGCTGTGGTTATGAGAGGCAGTTATTATGATACCAAGATCCGCCTGTGTGATTTGTGCTGCAGCGTAAAGCATAGGTGAAGAGCATAGTCCAACGCGTATAACATTTGCACCGGATAAAGTTAAGCCCCTAATTAATTCTCTTTCTATACCTGGTGAATCTATTCTGCTGTCGTAGCCGACACAAACACTAACTACGGTTTGGCCAAACTTTCTACCTATCTCGTACCCATCATTAACCTGCAAGTCTTTGCCTATTATACCTCTAATATCGTATTTTCTTATAATGGTATTGTCCATACTGTACTTCTCGAAGTGACTACTATATAACATTTTGGCCAAATGCTCAAGTTTATTTATCCAACAATTAGTTGACTTTTTAAAGAAATCTGTTAATATTATAGTATATTTTTTAAAATGTAAAATTATGCCACAGGAAAACGAAAATGTATTTATAGCTGAAAGTCAAAGTTTAGATGTAGATGAACAGAAGAAAAAGGATATTTTAGATGTGATTGAATCTTGTAGCAGCTTTCAAGAGACTATAAAACAATTGGAGGAAAAATTTAATCTGGTATTTTATTGGCCCTTTACGCAAAGATGAGAACATTACAGGACAGATAAATTTAAAGTGGGAAAAGGAGTTCCAAAAATTTGAGCAATCAATAAATGAAACACATAGAGAATTTGAAGCATCTTTACCAAATCAAAATTTCTTAGCGTATTCAACAAAAGATGATGACTTCAAAATTAGATTTGAAAATGAAGAAAAACCAATAGAAATTAGCAATATTTTAAGAGCTAGCAGTGAAGGTAAGGTTTATAACATATCTTTAGGGAAAGATAGTCAAATAACTGCAACCAAAAAAGGCAGCGAAAGGCACTATGATTTTACTGGTTCAAGCTCATGTGAAATGACCATTAATTGGCAGGCTAAGGATTCTGAAGGTAACAGCATAGACTGTAGCATGACCGTAAAATTGGATTCTGGTGGTATACAGAGTGTTATTGGTGAGCCAAAATTTGGAGGAATAACGAGTTCAGAAGAAGTATTAAAGTTAGTTGGACAAAATAAAGAAGTTTTTATCAACGGAAAAACTCTGTATCAAGCTTTTACTGGCATATCCAAGAGTGTAGACGATCAGCAAGTACCAGCAGAGGAAATATTTACAAAAGATCTACATATATCACCACAGTCACCTACACCAAGCAGCAGTGGGTATTCCTCTCCTAGCACACCTTCTTCACGTAGAAGTTCTATATCCACCAGCAGTGAATTTAGTGATGAAGATGAAATATTTGAGGATGATATGTCTGGTGATGAAGAAGAGTATGAGCAAGAAGGATTAAAAGATGAAGTTGAGGAATTAGAGGAAGAAAAAGAAACATTTGCTAAATATTTTGCAGTGCAGGCAAAGCAGCTTGAGGATCTAAGATTAGAACGTGACTCCTTGAGAGATAAAGTCAATGAACAACAGCGAGCGATATTTGAAAGAGGTCAAAGAATAAAGGAACAAGAGGAAGAACTACAGGATAAAAATGATGTAATAAAGAACTTAAATGATCAGTTGAAAGATAAGGAAGGTGAAACAAATGAGGCAAATAAAGAATTACAGAGAAAATTGAAGCAAAGTGAAGCTAATTTAACTGTACTAAAGGAAAAGAATGCAAATTTGGAGAATGACATGAAGAAAATAGTGGAAGGTTTAAACGATGATCATAAAAAGCAGTTGGCAGAACAGTTAATGGAAACAAAAAAGGAAAACAATACATTGGCTGAAACGGCGAACCAATTGTCTAAAGAATTATAGCTCTTTTTACAATAATCCGAACAGATCATAATATGCTACTGCTCTACCATAGCCATAAGCGCATATCTTATCCTATTCGGACTATTGCGAGAAGTGCTATAAATGAATTACAGAGAGAAAAGGGAGACTTAGAGAGGAAAATTCGACAACTTGAACCTGGAAGATCACTTGCAGATGAGGTAAGCGAAGAAAATACGAAGGGGGAAATAGAAAAGCTTCAACGTCAGCTTAAGGAAAAGGAAGATATGTTACAAGAAGAGTTGAAATCTGCCAAAGAGAGTCTAGAGCAACTGCAGAACATATTACAGCAGGAAAAAGGTCAGGCAACTCAAACTGAAGTTGAATATGAAAGTAGAGGAACAAGCATGCAGCAGCAAGACCAAGGTATACAAGCTGTAAACAACAACTCAAGCAGAACAGCTAGTGGGTTAAGACAAGAAAACAAAAAATTGACTAGAGACAAACTAACTATATCTGAACAATTAAAACAAAAAATAAGAGAGATTGACGAGTTAAAGAAAAATTTAAAGCAATTACAAGAAGAAAATAAACAACTCAAACAAGAAGTTACTAAAAATGCAGGAGTTGATGCATCATCTTCAACAGGTCAAAAAGAAGCTAAAGAAGCAGAAGTTATACCGCAAAACATTATGGATTGGCCTGTTCCAATTCCAGATGATAAACCGGAAGAGCAGAAAACTCCATTAGAGCCAATCAAGGTAAATACAGAATTATCAGATCCAAAATCAATCCCTGCTGAGGGTCCGGAAAAATCTCCTCCTCTTTCAAAATGATGAGTTTTGCTTCTATAGCTGACCCAAGCAACACGTCATCCCGCGATTTATTCGCGTTATCTCAGCCGCTAACACGTAGCGGGATACTTAACCGATACCGTGATTTATTCACAGTATCTCTTAGCCACTAACAAGCAGCGGGATGACAGCAATCCTACGTCATGCCGCCGCGGTACCTCTAGATCCCGCTAACTAGTAGCGGAATGACGAATTTTTGTTTTTCAAATTATAGCTAAACATACTGTAATTGCTATTGAATGATGGAGAAACATACTCCATTATTTTAGCACGAAGTAACAAATTCAATGAATTGGTTCTTCAAAAATAATTTAAACTTTTACAGTAGGTCATGAAATATTATAGCGATCTCATTAAAAGAAACTTTTATAAGTATCGTTGATGAGAAAGGAAAAGTTGTTAAGGCAGAAGTTGTTGCAAGCGAAAGTAAGGCAATAGCAGATTAGCCAAGGCAAAAAATACGAACCCATAGGAATAGAAAGTGGATAGTTGTCAATATCAATGTGCAAAGAGTTAAGGAGTTTTGGATTACCAGTAATTTGTGTAGATGCAAGGCATATGGCAGCAGCGTTGTCTGCAAGAATCAATAAGAATGATAAAAACGATGCGAGGGGTATAGCGCAGATGATGAGAAGTGTTAGTAAAATCAGTTGTCAAATTAAAATAGCGCTTGGAAGCAGAAGACAGCTAATGTGTAGCAAACAGCAGGTTATTGGAACAATAAGAGGGTTGTTGAAGATACCATACGCGTCAAGTTAAGAGATTGTGAGCAAATTTAGAGAGGTTAAAGTGGATACTCTAGCCCTTCTAGGTTTGTCTTTTAATGAAAATCGCGACCAAGTTATAGTGAGTTTTTTAAGAAATGCTTTTAAACTATTAATTTTGGTTAATACTAAAAATAACTCTCTAACCCGCCTTTTTAGATCAATAAATGCCTTTGTTAAGCTAAGTTCTGTATTCTTTTTCACTTCTGTGCAACCAACTATGCCGTGAAATATAAGAATTGCACACAATTTAGCATATAGTTCACATAATACTCTGCATGGCTTTCCTTTTACCTTATCAAGCCTGATATGGCTTTTATACAATTTAAATAATAACTCAATTTGCCACCTTACTCTGTAAATCGTTAATACTTGCTCAGCACTAATTTTATTTTCTGGAACATTAGTTATAAATATTGACCAGTTCAACAATTTTTGATTTCTTTTAGAGGATGTATA
>NZ_JAPQLF010000056.1:0-5906 GCF_028982105.1 Wolbachia endosymbiont of Drosophila bicornuta
GTAAAGACATACAGTATCTATATACTGCAAAAAATTAAACATAAGACGCCGATACATTAAGTAATCCTTATCTTTTAATCTGCAGATTGGCGAAAGCAAATACAATAGCTTCAGTTTCATGATAAGGGGGCTGGCGGAGTTTGTCAAGCAAGTTTTTAGCCCTGTCTCCTTGCTATAATGTTCATATCGATAGAAAAGCAAAAGAATAGAATGAAATATCAAGTGATATCCTCTATAATTAAATTTTTTGAATGAAGAGATGACGGTTCGCGTAGGAATTAATGGTCTGGGTAGAATAGGCAGAGGCGTATTGCGTGCTATTTATGAAATAGAAAAGTATAGTGAGCAAATAGAAGTTGTAGCTGTAAATGGATCGCTCAGTGCAAAGCAGCATGCACATTTGATTAAATATGATTCTGTTCATGGCAAATTCAGTGGTGATATTGACTTTAATGAGTCTCAAAATTGGCTATCCATAAATGGCAAAAAGTTTTCTTTATATAGAGAACGGAGCCCTGAAAATATTCCTTGGAATGTTGATGTAATACTTGAATGTACTGGTGCATTCAACAAACGTGAAGAAGCAATAAGGCACAATGCAGAGAAAGTAATTGTCTCTGCTCCAGTTCCGGATGCTGATGTAACTATAGTTTATGGTGTGAATAATGATATGCTCAAAAAAGAGCATAAAGTAATATCAGCAGGTTCTTGCACTACAAATTGCCTTGCTCCGATTGTGAAAGTTCTACACTCCAGTTTAGGTATAAAAAGCGGTTTTATGACTGCTATACATGCCTACACGAATGATCAAAATGTTCTTGATGGTAATCATAAAGATTTGCGTAGAGCAAGGGCTTGCGGATTATCTATGGTGCCAACTACAACCGGGGCAGCAAAAACAATTGGTTCTATAATTCCTGAATTAAAGGGCAAGCTAGATGGCACTGCCGTCAGAGTTCCGGTTAGCAATGTTTCTATGGTTGATTTTACATTTACGACTGATAAGAAAGCGACCGTTAAAGAAATCAATGAAATGTTTAAGGATGCAGCTCTCTCCTCTACGTCATTCCAGCGCGTGACGCTGGAATCTAATTTCTGGATCCCAGTGTCAGCTACTCGGATGACATCAGAGGGTACTAGGATGACAGAGGGTTATCCAATGTTAAATGTACTTTCTATATGCGAGGAACCTTTAGTCTCAATAGATTTTGTGCATAACCCTTATAGTGCAATTGTGGATTTAACAGGTACATATGTTACAGGTGATATATGCAGGGTTGCAGCGTGGTATGACAATGAGTGGGCTTTTTCGCTGAGAATGTTAGACATAGCATTATTGAGCTATAGTAAAGTATGAACTGGAACTCAAGCAAATACGCCTCATTTTATGAGCACTTTGCGGAACTCAGAAAAAGAGTTATCTTTTGCTTTCTATTTTTTTGCGTTGCTTTTGGTTTTTGTTATTACTTTAAGGAAAATATATACCGTTTTTTACTCGCACCTTTAATAGAAGCAACAAAAGGTAGCGAAGGTTTTTCTTTAATTTACACAGACTTAACAGAGGCATTTTTTGTGTATCTCCAAGTTGCAATAATGAGCGCACTTTTGTTTTCTTTTCCTGTGTTTGCATGGCAATTTTATATGTTCTTAGCACCTGGGTTATATAAAAGTGAAAGGGCAGTGTTGTTGCCATACTTGATTGCAACACCGGTTTTATTTGTAACGGGAGCTACTGTAGTCTATTACTATATATTTCCTTTAGCCTGGAAGTTTTTCATCACTTTTGAACATAGTGGGAAATCTTTCGGTATACCAATAGAGTTTATGCCATCAGTTAGCGAATATTTAGACCTCGTTCTCCAATTTATGTTTGCTTTTGGCACTGCATTTCAAATTCCAGTAATACTCACATTAATGGTGAGAGTAGGGTTACTCACTACACAAAGTTTGTCAAATAAACGCAGAATCGCGATAGTGGTAATTTTTATTATCGCTGCAATCTTAACTCCACCTGATGTATTAAGCCAAGTAGGGCTTGCAATACCAATGCTGATTCTATATGAATTGTCCATTCTGATATGTAGGTATATTGAAAAAAAGAAGACAAAGATTTAAACAAAGGAATCCCTCTCATCTCCTTTATATCACATTTTTAACTTACAACATTCTTATTCAGGACTTAAATATGGAAACGTTTCATAAATTGATTGTAATACTTTGTTAAGTTCAGCCTTACTTTTGATGATCAATAATACTGTATCATCACCTGCTATAGTTCCTATAATTCCTATGTTTTTGCTATTATTTAATGAATAAATAACATACTTCTGATCTAGAAAGTAAGCTAGGCTGCTAGCTTGTCCTGGTTGAGTGTGTAGTACTATTAAACCAAAATCCGAAATTTGCATATTAAGTATTAATGGTAATCGATATTGGTTGATGTCAATTACTTTATACATACCAGCAACTTTGGCAATTTTAAGTTCTTTCAATTTTCTTGATAAAGTAGCCTGAGAAATGTTATACCCTCTTTTTTTGAGTAAGGTCTGTAAATCGCTCTGTTCTAAAATTTCATGATTTTGAATAATATTTAAAATATGTTCACCTAGTGTGTTGTCATGCATTATGCATTTTCCTCATATTGAATATGTAATAAGTATATTTGAAATTATATTCATTATTTCTTGACTATTCAATTTTTAATGTCTATATTCACAAGATGAATAAAATATGAATATAAATTAGTAATATGAAAAAATACATTTTAAATGCTATTATAGCGATAAGTATTCTATTAACAGGATGCAAGGAAGATAAACACGATAATATCATTAGATTTGCAATTTCTGCAGATTACCCACCTTTTGAATATTATGAAAATGGTAAATTTACTGGCTTTGACATTGAGCTTGCTCAATTAGTAGCAAAAGAGTTAGGTAAAGAAGCGATATTTAAAGATATGCAGTTTAGTACTATATTTGCAGCATTGCAAAGTAATTCTGTAGATGCTGCTATATCTACTATTGGTAGCACAGAAGAGCGTGAAAAAAATTTTGATTTTTCAAATAGTTATTATACAGGGGAATTTGGTATTCTATATCACAAAAATAAACCCATAGCCGGTATAAACAACTTAACTCACAAGAAGATAGCCGTTCAACTAGGAACTGTCATGGAAATTTGGCTAAAAGAGCATGTTCCTACAACAGCTCAAATTATTGCTATAGACAATAATAATCAAGCTGTAGAAACATTAAAGTCTGGTCATGTTGATAGCGTCCTAATTGATGAATTCCAAGGTAAAGTATTTAGCAAAAAAAATCCTGGTCTATCATGGTCAGCCATCGCTAAGTCAGATAATGGTTATTCTATTGCTGTGAATAAAGGATCTGATTTAAAGGATAAAATAAACGAGGCGTTAAAAAGTTTAGAAAGTAAAGGTGTAATACAAAAGATAGCAGAAAAATGGCTAGGAGATAACTGATGCAAGAATTAATTTCTAATTTCTTGTTTGTTGGAACAGGCCTTGCCTTTACTTTAAAATTATTGATTGGAGGACTGCTTTTAGGTATGAGTCTAGGAGTGTTATTTTCAGTACTCAGATATAATAAGATCTGTATTCCATTAATTAATGGAATTATATCTGTAATACGTGGCACCCCCCTTATATTACAGTTAAGTGTTGTTTATTTTATGACTCCAACCATTGCAGGAATTAAATTAAACATATTTAGTGCTGGCATTATAGCATTTGGTCTAAATAGCTGTGCTTATATTGCTGAGATTTTACGAGCTGGTATTGAAACTATATCAAAAAACCAGTTTGAAGCAGCTAAAACTTTACAAATACCTAGTTTCTATATGTGGAGAGATATTATATTACCACAAGTTATTAAAAATATTCTTCCTGCAATGATAAATGAGATCATTGCACTCCTTAAAGAAACGGCATTAATCTCTACTATTGGTGGTGTTGATATTATGCGCTCTGCGCAAATGCTTGCAGCAGAACAATTTACTTATTTTATACCACTTTGTCTTGCTGGGGCTTATTATTACGCTCTTGTATTACTAATTGAATATATAGGCAAAAAGATTGAACAGAAAGGTATATATGATAAAAATGCATAATGTTTGTAAATTATTTAATAATATTCCAGTACTTAATAATATTAACCTGATTATAGAACAATCTATAGTTGGTCTTGCTGGTCCTTCTGGTAGTGGTAAATCAACATTGTTACGTTGTATACAAAAACTCGAAGTTTTAGATTCTGGTAGCATTGAATGCAATGATAGTACTGGTTTTGTATTTCAGGATTTTCAACTTTTCCCACATATGACTGTCTGGGAAAATCTTACATATGCTCCCAAACTTAAAAACAAAACTCAGGATCAAAGTGATTCACTACTTGAGTCTTTGGGTATTGCCTCTAAAAAAAATGATTACCCTAGTAATCTATCCGGTGGGCAAAAACAGCGGGTTGCGATTGCCAGAAGCTTAATGATGAATCCAAGGATTCTATTATGCGATGAGCCAACGTCTGGTTTAGATGTAGCAACAATAGTCGACGTTGTGGAACTATTACAATCAGTTAGAGATATGGGTATTACTATGATTATCGCTTCTCACAATTTGGATTTTTTAACAAAAATATCAGATCGGATTATTCTGTTAAAAAACGGAAAAATAATTGTAGATATCAATCCTAAAGAAATTGATGAACCAACAAACTATTTAAAAAATAGTTATTAAAAGAGAATCACTCATATCATACTGAGAGCTATAACAGATCTTAGCATCAAAATTACATAATATACATTATGGAAAATAAATTACATAATATAAGAAGCAACGCTAAAAATAAAATCACATAATATAGCAAACTATAGCTAACCCAAGAAAGGTTTTCCTACGTCATACCGCCGCGATATCTCAGCATAGATTCCGCTAACAAGTAGCGGAATGACGAATTTTTGTTTTTCAAACTGTCGGTAAATCCATACGCGTCAAGTTAAGGAAATAAAGGTATGAAAGAGATAGAATAATAAGGTATAAGTTCTCCAAGATATACTTTTAGTGAGAGAACCAATGAATAAAATAACTTGCTTATCAAAAAAGCTCAAAGAATTTTTTAATGAAAAAGCAGAGGAAATCTCAATTACAACAAGGTTTATAAAAAGAAAGAGAAAGCTAAAAGGTTCATCATGCGTAAAAGCCATGGTCTTGGGTAATATAGGAGTTGATAATTGTAGCGTAGAAACAATGTGTCAATTACTAAACGAGGACTCGATAGATATAACAAAACAAGGTTTGGATTTTAGATTTACTGAAGAAGCAGTGGAATTTATGAAAAGGATGTATAATGAATCTGTGATTCTCTTTAAAAATATCTTGCAAGTTGATTGCAAAATCTTACAGCAATTTAATAGTGTTAAATTATTGGACAGTAGCTATGTTACTCTACCTAACAGTATGGAAGAGATGTATAAAGGTTATGGTACTAGCTACAGTGGCTATGAAAGCAATACTAAGTCTGGAATAAAGTTACAATTAGTTTTCGACTACATGAATCAGATAATAGACCAACTTAATTTAACGGAGTGGGTAAGATCAGACCAGGGATATAGGAAACATTTAAGTAATATATTAAGCAATGATTTGCTAATATCTGATCTCGGTTATTTTGTGCCAAGTTCTTTTAAACAAATCAATGAAATAGGAGCTTATTTCATAAGTCGTTATAAATCCGATACCAACATATATGATGTAGAAACAAATCAAAAAATGGAGTTATTAGAATGTTTAGAGGATAAGTTATTTTTAGAAAACGAGGTATTGTTAGGAAAAGAAGCAAAAATTAGAGTAAGAATTATATGTCAGAAACTAACTGAAGAACAGTATA
>NZ_JAPQLF010000057.1:0-13552 GCF_028982105.1 Wolbachia endosymbiont of Drosophila bicornuta
AAGCAAGGTATAAGATTTGCCATACAGGCTTTCAAGAATTTAAGCATCCAAACAGCCTATCAGGATGAACCTGAGTTGGAGAGGCTATAGACTTATTGCAGCAGATGGTTCTGGTATGAGATTACCCAGCTCTGGGGAAATTGTATCCGAGTTTGAACCAAATGGAACAACAGGCACCATTGGCAATTTGTTTGTTGATTTGTGTACTTCATTGATTTGCAGTGCTCGTCTTGCAGCTTGGAATATAGGTGAACAAACGTTGGCGGCAGAGCAATTACCCGAAGTTATCACTCAAATGCGTTTATTAAATCAAGAGAAATTATTATTTATCTATGATCGTCTTCAGTAAAATTCATTCAGCAGCATTATGATTTGGAAGTAGATTTTATTTTTCGCTTGCAAAAAAGAAATTATAGTAAGCTATGGGAACGCTGGCGAATTAGATTTTGATTTTATATTAGAAAATGAAAAGCTAAAAAATAAAATGAAAGGACAGAAAGTAAGAGTTATAGTGCTGACATTAGCCAACTGAGAAACAGAGTTTTTGACCGAGACTTTGGAGCAAAGCTTATGTGTTAAGGTGGCACATAGAGGAGTGCTATAAACGACTCAAAGTAGGAGCAGAGTTAGAGAATTTTTCTGGAGAGGCTGTATTACAAGCATTTTGGGCAAACTTGGTCATGTGCAATATATTATCGCTTCATATATGTGATGCACAAGGGCCTTGGAACCCAGATCAAATTACTGAGTATCTTTTAAATTTTTCAGTTTTATTTGGTGTAATGAGGCAGAAACTCTATCAGGTACTTATTGCGCCAAAAAACTTTCAAGCCCTTTTTAAGTATACGCGCTAAAGTTAAAATCCGACCGGGACAGCCGCAATAAAGCAGATAAGCCTAAACGCCACCATGTCTTTAGGAGAGTTTGCTAATGAAAGTTCTTAAGTTGACGTCATTGACTGTTCCGATTCGTTATATGACATAAGAGCACCATATATTTCATGCAATCTATTTGAGATGTTTTTTCCATATGTTGATTAATATGCCAATATATTGTCGTCTCTTCCGAACACTCTGTATCTTTATGTATATGATTTTGTTGCTTTAATTCTTCTCTATCTACACTCTCTATTTGCTCTGACACTAGCATAACTACCTCATATTTTACATAACGAAATAAAAAAATTCTAACTGTAGTATGCTTATATAATCTACGAAGTCAATAGTTAAATTGAAAAGTTTCGGTTATAATTTACTTCATATAGAGCATGCCCTTGAATTATGCTAAAAATCGCCATAGTAGGCCTACCAAATGCTGGAAAATCGACCCTATTCAACAGATTAGTAGGAAGAAAAGCAGCAGTAGTGAGTAACATTCCAGGAGTGACAAGGGATAGGCGAGAGGGAATGGGTAGAATTAGCGATTTGGAGTTTAAAGTTATAGATACAGGAGGATGGAACGACCAAACTAGTTTTTCACTGCAAGTTATTGAGCAAATAGAGTTTTCTTTATCCAGTTCAAACATAATTTTCTTTCTTGTTGACGCAAAAGTGCAAAATGAGCGAAATAAAGAGTTTGCAAAGTGGCTGAAGAGAAAAATAAATAAACCTGTGATACTGATAGCAAATAAATGCGAGAGTCATAAATCCGAAAATGTTGATTATTTGCAGTTTTTTGATTTTCTTGGCCCGGTGTATATCTCTGCCGAGCATAATCTTGGCATGGTTGATCTTTATGATGCATTAGCTGGTGTTATTGAAAATTTTAACGAGAACACTGAGTTACCTAACAATGAACTGAGTAGGCTGAGGATCGCGATCATCGGCCGTCCGAATGTTGGAAAATCAACTTTTTTAAATGGTTTACTTGCAGAAAACAGACTAATAACAAGTTCAGAGCCAGGTACCACACGTGATTCTGTGGATATTACATATGATCATGATGGAGAGTTAATTACTCTAATTGACACTGCCGGAATCCGCAGAAAGGCGAATGTTGTAGATGGCTTAGAATCAAGATTTGTTGAGAAAAGCATGGAATCAATCAAGCGCTCTCATGTGGTAATTTTAATGCTAGACTCCCTAGTTGGTATTGAGCAGCAGGATTTATCAATTGGTGAAGCTGCAATTAAGGGAGGGAAAGGGATTATTGTTGTTTTAAATAAGTGGGATTTAATAGGTAAGGATGACAGAAGCAGGTTAACAAAATTTGTCAAACAACAGGAAGTAACCAGGTTATTCTTGGAAGTGCCAACTATAACAATTTCTGCGTTAAAAGGCATGCGCTGCGGTGATGTGATAGATAAGTGTCTTGAAGTGAGTGAATCCTTGAATAAGAAGATCAGCACTGCAAAACTGAATAAGTGGCTCATAGATGCTGTAGGAAAACATTCTCACCCTCTTGTAAAAGGCAAAGCAGTTAAAATGAAGTATATCGCTCAAATTGGTACTAAACCTCCAGCTTTTTCTTTGATATGTAACATACCTGAAAGTGTTGATGAAAGTTACAAACGCTATTTAATTAACGATCTCAGAAAAAATTTCTTTGCAGACGGTGTGCCAGTTAGATTGCTTTTGAAAAAAAATAAAAATCCCTATGTAAAATGAATACTCTGCTTTATACTTTCAGGGATAATTTACTTAAAGTTATGTGTAATAATTCCAGAATTCCTGCAATCTTTCTGCTGTCGAGTGCCGCTGCTCTAATTTTTGCATATGTGCTAGAATATTTTTTCAACATGCTGCCATGCAAGTTATGTACATACGAGCGAATGGTTTACTATATCGCCGGATTACTTGCAGTAGCGTGCATGCTTAAAGACAACAAAATTCCAATCTATGCAATGTTTTGCAGCTACCTCATAGGTGCAGTAATATCTTTTTATCATATAGGTCTTGAACTCCACTTATTTCATGATGTTTTAGGTTGTACAGAGCAAGCAAGTGGTAACGTTAGTATAGAAGAGCTCAGAAATAATCTACTAAATCCTAATTACTCTCCATCTTGTGACAGACCTCATTACGTTCTAGGTGTTTCCTTAGCAACATGGAATCTAATTTATCTCATAGTAGCTCTGTTCGTATCAGGTAAGGTGTATTGTGGAGAAAGAAAGAAATCTAAATAATTTAAGGTACAGCAACAATCAGTTCTTGCAACAGGCAATTAGAGTAGATCACGCTGGAGAATATGGAGCTATTTGCATTTATTCTGGTCAAAAATTTATTCTTAAGAAATCTTCTATAATCAATGAAATAATTGAAATGGAAGAGCAGGAAAAAAAGCATTTTCACTATTTTAATGAGAAAATCAAAGAGCAAAAAGTTCGTCCTACTGTTTTGTTGCCTGTTTGGCGTGTTTTAGGAGTGTCGCTTGGCGTTGCAACTGCCATTATGGGCAAAAAAGCTGCTATGGCTTGCACTGCTGCAGTTGAAGAAGTTATCGGGGAGCACTACAAAGAGCAAGTTTCACATTTAGAAGATGGGGAATTAAGAGAAACTATAAGTAAATTTCGCGACGAGGAGTTAGAGCACAAAGATATTGCAATTCAGCACAATTCTGAAAGCGCATTTGGCTACAACATTTTATCATCATTCATAAAAACAGGCTGCAAAACTGCTATTTACTTGTCTAAGTTAATTTAACTAAGCAACTTTCTTAAAGTGTTTTAAATGTTCTGATAACAACAGAAACCAGGAAGGAATTCAAGTGTAACAATTATTTTATAACTATATTTACATATCACCATTATTAATAAATAATTAGCATTTGTAAATTAAATACATCTAAAGTATAGACTGCAAAGGAGGCAAAAGTGCGTTTTAATTTAGAAGAGGGAAATGCTCTTATGTAATACCTGCCACAGGTTCACAACTGTACGAACATTCATTTTTGAAGGTAAATTGCACAGCAAATGGTGTCATTCCAGTCTGGAATCCAGAAATTTTGCTTATAACTGAGCTGATAAGCTAAAGGTAATTGTCTTACACTAAAACAAACGTTTTTAATTAAGTTGCATAGAACCAGTGTCTGGGCACTGGGATGACACCCCACTGGTGGTCCAAACTACAACGTTCGTACAGTTGTGGATTCCAGACTGGGATTACACCCTACTGATGGGCCCAAATCACAATGTTCGTACAGTTGTGGGTCAGGCTATAGGATGACAGAAGTTGACTTTATTAGCTATAGGTGGTATGACACTTAGTCAATTTAAGTAAGCAGATGATCTTAGCTACAAAAATATTTTTTACCTCATTTGTTTTTGGGTTTATTCTTTTTCCCTATTTTATAAAGCTTCTAAAAAAAATAAGCAAAGATGGGCAACCAATTAGATCATGTGGACCAGAAAGTCATTTAATAACAAAAAAGAATGTACCACCTATGGGCGGAATAATAATACTGATTTCTTCTTTATTACCAATTTTACTCTGGGCTCAGTTAACACCAGAAATTTTGCTGCTGATATTGATAACTCTATTTTTTGCTCTACTTGGATTTATTGATGATTATTTAAAATTGAAGACAAATCACTATCGAGGTTTAAGTGCAAAAACCAAAATACTTATTCAGTTTATTGTTGCTCTGGTTGGTGTGTTTATACTTAAGCTATACTCTGCTGAAGGTTTTACAAAAACGTCCCTATTTAAAGGAGTAATAATAGATTTTGGCTATCTATATGTTCCGTTTGCTGCGTTTGTAATTGTCGGCTCTTCTAATGCTGTGAATCTCACAGATGGTTTGGATGGCCTTGCTGCAACTCAAGTCATCACTTCCTTTGCTTTTTTGGGGCTAATTGCATACATAACTCAAGCAGATATGAATATTACTTTATTCTGCATTGCATTTATAGGAGCTATTCTAAGTTTCTTGTGGTTTAACACACATCCAGCAAAAATATTTATGGGTGATGTTGGTAGCTTGTCGGTAGGCGCAGCTTTAGGGTTAACTAGTGTCCTAATTAAAAGAGAGATGCTTTTTGCCGTTATTGGAATAATCTTTGTAATAGAGACTCTATCTGTGATTATTCAGATATCATATTTTAAATATACAAAGTTTAAATATGGAAAAGGAGAAAGAGTTTTTCTTATGGCACCAATACATCATCACTTTGAAAAGAAGGGATGGTCAGAAAATGTAATCGTTATGAAATTTTGGATAATTTCTATTATCTGTTCAGTTTTTACTATAACTTTCTTATTATAAAAACCTATGAAATACCCAGACTTTACATTAGAAAATAAATTATCAGGAGTGATAGCAGGAGTGGATGAAGTTGGAAGAGGTCCGCTAGCTGGTCCAGTAATATCCGCAGCCGTAGTGTTTATTGATAGAAATACAATTATTGATGGAATCAACGACTCGAAAAAGTTGACTCCTCAATGTAGGCAAGTCCTATATGAAAAAATAACATCCGTTGCAAAATTTGGTATAGGAATGGCAAGCGTAGAAGAAATAAATTCATACAATATCTTGCAAGCAACAAAACTTTCAATGAAACGTGCGTTGATAGACTTGGATCTAGAGTTAGATTATGTGCTAGTTGATGGTAATCAACCACCTGAAGTGAAATGGCAAGTGAAATCCATAGTAAATGGTGATAATTTGAGTACATCAATTGCAGCAGCTTCAATCGTTGCAAAAGTTACGAGAGATCGGCTTATGCAAGAATTGCACAATAAGCATCCTGAATATAATTGGTATAAAAATAAAGGATATGGGACAAAAGAGCACCTTAACGCTATTGGCCTTTATGGAATTACAGAACATCATAGAAAAAACTTTGCACCCATATCTCTGGCATTATAGCCTTTAGATAGTAATCACTTACCTTTTTTGAAAGGCATGTTTTCATTAAATAGGCAAACTGTACTCGATCCATTCCTTAAGGTAAACACTGAACTTACCCTTTCGATTATCAGATAGTTGTCAACTGTACGGAAATTTACTAAAGACTCATATCCTGCAGAATCAACCATAAAAACTGCCGGGAAATCAGAGTTTATTTTATTGAATTGTAGATATGTAAATTTTCCATCATCAAAAACCTTGATTGGTATTATTGACTGACTGCCTTTAACGTGCGAGATGGAATAATTAAAATTTAAACCCTTCTTTACAACTTCAATATCGTTTATATCAGGGATAATGGTATGACTAGCTTGTTCGAGGATATCACCGTTATTTGTTGTGTAAATCTCATCACTGCTAAATAGTGGATAAAGAAACCTTACTTCATATGCTAATCTTGGATCATCTAGTCCAGTTGCTTCTTCAGCATGAAGTTCAAAGTAATAAACTCTTTTATTGGTAATTATAGTTGCGTTAGTATCGGCAATATCATCTATAGGCTTAATAAACAATCTGTTACCTTGAGGAAGGAGTTGCCAACCAGTTGAATCACCCATTGAAAGGTTTTGTATTACTTCCCCTGGTTCAAACAATATACTGGACTGATAACCATAAAAACCCGTATACTTATGTATAGCATGTGGGTTATAATTTATTACCTTTATGTGATTATCTCCAGCTATTGAACGTGGCTCCTGTTTTGCAAGTGCATCACTACCACAGAGGAACAATAGTACAGCAAACAGTAAACCAATCATAATATCAAAATAAATTAATCTTCATTTTATCATTGATAGACATGTACTGCAACTGTTAAGGCACTTTCTATACTATAAACCCCAAAGCAAGCGGTAGAAAAGGCAAGAAATAAGGCAAACTCCTTAAATACTTTAGAACTACAGGAGGCTTCATCTGAATGGTTACACTTGGAATCCTGCCATTTTCACTTTGTAAACATACCAATAATTTTGTCCATTATTCCACCCATATTTGCTTCAGCTTGAGTATACTCTATTTTACCACCGTGCAAGATTAGTTTAATATCTGATCCAGGTAATATATTAACAAATTTACTACCAACAACTCCACTGCTAGTGATCAGAACTGAACTATCAATTGGCAATTTTATGTCTCTGCTTATACACATGTCGATTCGTGCTACGTAGGTAGCTTTGTCAAGTGATACACCAGTTATGCTTCCAACGTCCACACCAGAGATCTTGACACTATCACCAACTCCTATACCGTTAGCGTTAGCAAAAAGACCATATATTTTATTGCAATCCTTATAGTTTTTCTTTATGTAAGATAGCTTATCAATAGCAAAGAAAATCAGAAAAATAGTGAAAATTAATACAAATAATCCAGCGGTTATTTCAAGTATATTTGACCTTCGCATCTTTAGTTATCAGGACTCCAGCTTTTATAGTAATTTTTCACTTTTTGGTTTGGATAGTATGCACCTTTTGTACCCGTTAAATTAGGAGTATGTTTTACTTTTCTTTTTTTATTATTAACTGGTACTACATTATCAGTATAGTGAAGCCATATATGCCATTCCGGAGGCACTGTTGTAGGCTCAGAGACACTGCTATACATAACCCACCTTTTTCCTTTACTTGATTCATAGTAAGAATTTCCATTTTCATCTCTTCCTACAAATTTATCTTCTCTTCGTAATAGGCGTTTTATTGCGTTACAAATTTTAGATAACATAAGTGTATTAAAACAAAAAGTATTATATATACTAATACTTTAACGATATATTAACAACAATTTAATGCAATTACCAATTTTACAAGTTATTATCCCAATAATTGCATCAATGTTTTGCTTTCTTGCCAAGAAACACAAGGTATCTTGGTTTATTTCTTTTATTGCAACAACAATCACTCTTATCATTTCATCAATACTACTCATTAAAACATATAAAGGCGAAATTATAACTTATCACCTTGGTGATTTGGCTCTCACGTACGGCATAGAGTTAAGAATCGACGTGTTGAACTCCTTGATTCTAACTTTGGTGAATTTTATAGCGCTGATTAGCGTGCTTTATAGCTTTTATATTAACGAAAAAGAAATTAGCAAAAACAAAATCACTGGTTTTTACTCTCTATTTCTACTGTGCTTAAGCGGACTGTTCGGGATTCTAGTAACAAACGACATATTTAACCTTTACGTTTTCTTGGAAATTTCATCTCTTTCTTCTTATGTATTAGTTTCAATGGGAAGGGATAAAAAAGCCTTGGTTGCAGCATTTGAATATCTAATTAGTGGAACAATAGGTGCAACATTTTATTTATTTGGCATCGGGCTCTTATATTCAATGACTGGAACGCTCAATATGTCTGACATGGCTGAAAGAATAGTTCCATTATACGATAACAACATCATAAAACTTGGCACGTTGTTCATTTTTGTTGGTCTCTCAATCAAAATGGCACTGTTTCCATTAAGCAGGTGGCTGGTTAATGCATATAGTGAGGCGCCAAGTTTCATTAGCATATTCTTTTCAGGCACAGTGACAAAAGTGATGATATATGTTTTCATCAGAATCTTTTATACTGTTTTTCATCAAAATTTTTTCTTGTTTAAGCCGCTACTGGACAATGTGATAATTATCCTCGCACTTTGCGCTATTGTATTTGGGTCGATATTTGCAATAACCGCAAAAGACATAAAAAGACTGCTTGCTCACTCTAGTATTAGCCAAATTGGTTATATAATTTTAGCACTGAGTTTTAACTCAAAAACAGGTGTATTTGCAGCAATTCTTCACATAGTAAACCACAGCATAATAAAAACATCTTTATTTATGGCTGCAGGATGTATTTCTTACAAATTTGATACAACAAAAATAGAGAATTTATCGGGACTCAAGAAATCAATGCCTTATACAGCACTTGC
The DNA here is from genome assembly GCF_028982105.1 of Wolbachia endosymbiont of Drosophila bicornuta. Lineage (NCBI taxonomy): Bacteria > Pseudomonadati > Pseudomonadota > Alphaproteobacteria > Rickettsiales > Anaplasmataceae > Wolbachia > Wolbachia endosymbiont of Drosophila bicornuta. The sequence goes on from NZ_JAPQLF010000057.1 coordinate 8,758, forward strand.
GTTCACTCTACTCAGTTTAGCATTAATCGGTGTGCCTTTAACAAATCGCTTTGTAAGCAAGTGGTATATAATGAAAGCAATTATCGAATCTCGCGCGTGGATTTCCCTGATAGCTTTTGCTGCCGGTTCTTTTCTTGCACTAATGTACATGTGGAAGATGGTAGAGAAAATGTATTTTGAAAATGATGCAACGTCACGCACTAGAATGACACTAGGCAAAATTAATGATGTGCCATTTCCTATGCTTTTCTGTCTATTGTTTATGGCAGCTTTAACAGTAGTAACTGGAATATATAGCACTCCAATTCGGTTAGTAGTTGAGAAGTTGGTTTTTTGATTTTTATCTTTGTTTCATATTTTACTATACTTTAAGGTTATAAGGTCTTTATTGTGGGTAGGCTGAAGAAGATTCATTGGTTATTAGTCATTAACGTGATAGCGCTGTTTTGCGTTGGCATTGTTGTTCAATACTCTTCTGCTGGAGGAAAGTGGGTGCCATTTGCGATTCACCAACTGGTCATATTTTCCTTCTTTTTCCTACTCGCTATAGCTATGTCATTCATAGAGCTAGATTTTTATTTGAAGTACGCCTACTTTTTTTATATAGCAGCAGCGATTTCACTATTAGCAGTAAATTTTTTTGGCTCACACATAATGGGTGCAACAAGGTGGATAAGAATTGGATCAATTAGTTTGCAACCATCGGAATTTGCAAAAGTAGGCTTAATACTTGCGCTTGCTCGCTATTTTGATAAGCAGAGTATGTATAAAATGATGGAATTTAAAAGATTGCTTAAGGCACTTATAATTATTTTCTTACCCGTGTTCTTGCTGTTAAAGCAACCTAATTTAGGCACAGCTATGATAATGTTATTTATAGGGATATCAATTATATTCACAACAATAATAAAAAGATCTCATTCAGTAATATGTGGAACTCTTGGCATTTTTGCAGTACCGGCTATTTGGCCTTTTTTACGTCCTTATCACAAGCAAAGGATATTGTCATTTTTGGATTCATCAGTGGATCCACTTGGAATAGGTTATAATGCGCAGCAATCTCAAATAGCTATTGGTTCAGGAGGTTTGCTTGGTAAGGGCTTTGTTAACGGAAGTCAAACTCAACTTGGATTTTTGCCGGAGAAACGTACAGATTTTGCTTTTGCAGTGCTGAGTGAGGAATGGGGCTTTTTAGGTAGCATGGCTTTAATTTTGCTTTATACCTCATTACTTGGAGTAATTTTCTCTATCGCTTATAGGTCGAAAAATTATTTTTCTAAGTCGGTATCTATCGGCATTTTCGCCTTTTTTAGCGCTCATTTTTTTGTAAACATTGGAATGTCAATAGGCCTCTTGCCTGTGATAGGCGATCCACTGCCATTTCTTTCCTATGGAGGAAGTACAACTGCTGCAAGCTTGATATGCATAGGATTATTGCTGGCAATAAAAGCAGATGAACAACAAAATGATTGTATTTTACCTATGCTAAAGTAGAATTAAACTTTACTTAATGGTTTTTATGCTAGATGAAATGCGTGAGGAATGTGGGGTATTTGGCATAAGTTGCAACCAAAGTGCTGTTTTTAACTCTATACTTGCTCTCCACGCTTTGCAGCATAGAGGTCAAGAGTCTTTTGGCGTAGTAACCAGTAACAACGATAAGCTGCACTCTTATCACTTTCAAGGTCAAGTGAGCAGCGTATTTGATGATATAGATGAAATAAAGAAATCCTTACCTGGAGATTGTGCAATAGGTCACGTTCGATACTCAACAAGTGGTAATAAGTTTGGAGTGCAGCCCATGCTTGGCAAAAGTGGCAAATTTGTGGATTTTGCCATAGCACATAATGGTAATTTAATTAATATTTCTCCAATACGCGAACAATTAATTAAACAAGAGTGCGTTTTTCAGTCAGATATTGATACAGAAGTAGTAGTGCATCTGACAGCAAGCGGTGAAAAAGATAGCTTCTTAGAGAGTTTTATATATGCATTAAAGCAAATACAAGGTGCTTATTCTTTTGTGGCAATCAATCAAGAAGTAGTTATTGGAGTACGTGATCCGTCTGGAATCAGGCCTCTTGTTTTAGGGAAGTTAAACGGTTCTTATGTTCTTGCATCTGAAACTTGTGCTCTTGATATAGTAAATGCAGAGTTTGTTAGAGAAATAGAACCAGGTGAGTTAGTCACCATTGATCGAAATGGTAATCTAGCTTCAGCATTTCCTTTCCCACAGAAAAAATCAAGTTTTTGTATTTTTGAATACGTTTATTTTTCAAGACCAGACAGCATAATGGAGAATAGGTCCATATATGATATAAGAAAAGAAATAGGAAGAATACTTGCAGAAGAGAGCCCACCAAAAAACAATATGGATATGGTTGTACCAATACCTGATTCTGGAATACCTGCAGCTATTGGATATGCAAAGCATTCAGGGTTACCTATGGAACTGGGAATAATTCGTAATCATTACATAGGAAGAACTTTTATACAACCAACTGCTGAAGTACGTAAAGTTAGAATAAAATTAAAATTCAATGCTAATAAGCACATTTTGAAAGGTAAAAACATAATTTTAATAGATGATAGTATAGTGCGTGGTAGTACGTTAACAAATATAATAGTTATGTTAAAGGATGCAGGAGTAAAAGAGATTCACCTCAAAATTTCAAGCCCACCAATTAAGCATTCTTGTTTTTATGGAATAGATACGCCAGAGTGCAAAGATTTAATTGCTGCAAATAAATCTGTAGAGGAAATTAAGGAAGTTATAGGAGTAGATAGCCTAGCCTTCTTGAGTATTGATGGACTATATCAGGCTGTTAAAGCAGAAAAGCGTAACAATGCTACACCACAATATTGTGATGCTTGTTTCACTGGTGATTATCCGATTGGCAAATAGTCTACGCAAGGTCTTAAGTTTAGAAAATCTTAAACCGCCAAAATTTCTCTTGGCCTTTACTAATTCCGATTCTCGGGGTGCAAATATAATCTGGTTTGAGGTAAGATTCATAAACACAAAATTCGTGGCTTATAGTAAGGTCCTGTTTGTTATGTTCTTTTGTAATATTTAATCTTTTACACAATATTCCTGGCCCACCTAAATTTGCCTCAAGCGGTTCAATGAGCTTTAATCCCCGTATTAACACTGCTGCTGGGAACCCTTCTGCTTCTGTTACAATATTTAAACAGTAATACATTCCATATATAAAGTACACATATGAAAACCCCGGCATACCAAACATTACTGAGGTTCGGTTAGTATAACCCTTAGCTGCATGACAAGCTGGGTCGCTCATTCCTATATAGGCTTCAACTTCGGTTATTATTCCACTAAAGTTAGAAAATTTCAGCATCTTTCCTAGTATAGCTCTTTTTACAATAATCCGAACAGATCATAATATGCTACTGCTCTACCATAGCCATAAGCACATATCTTATCCTATTCGGACTATTGCGAGAAGTGCTATAACTACGAAAAAAACGAATCTTATATTGTAATTGAAAGAGGAGAACTTATGGAGAATGTTGAAAAGGTAATGAATAAGCACTGCTTTACTAGTGGAAGCAGTAAAAATGCTCAAGAGAGTGTTACTAGCCCAACAGAAATTTCTGTGTGTCAGAGGCAAGAGCAAGTTGCTTCTAGCAATAATGAGACACTTGGGAATAGAGATGCGATTTCGGATAGCTCGATTATTGAGAGTATATCCAACGACACAGGAATATCGGCTGACCTCAATGAGGATCGGATTTATACGAGCACTCCTACTAAAAAGGGTAACAGAATCCTCACAGATAAGGATTCAACTGATCAGGAAGGTTTTGACGACCTGAGCATTATAGAAGAAGTGTTATGTGATAGTAGTAGGGCTTGCCACAAAAATGAGTCTAAAGGCAACTCTAAAGATTTGTTACAAGAGATTCACGAACTTAAAGTAGCATTAAAAATAACAGAAGAAATTAATTGTTTTCTGAAACAAGCAAATCTTCGATTGACCGAAGAAAAACTTCAGTTTGTGGAAGAAAAAAAAGATCTTCTAAATAGAAATAGTATACTGGAGAATAAGCTGTTCAACGTATCCAAAGAAAGAACAGAGAACGTAAGTAGATTTGGAGAAATTACTCAGTCCAGTGATGAGTGTTCCTGGAAATTAGAGAGTGAACAAGGACTGACACAAAGGATCGATGAATTGGGGAGAGCAGTTAACGAATTGATATTAGCAAACATTACACAAGAGGGCCTAATCAATATAAAGCAAGGTTATAGTAGAAGGGCTAGCAGCCCAAGTCAACCTCCTGAACAGTTCAAAGCAGTAAAATCTCAATTCTCAGCAGTAAGCGCTCATGGTAGAAAGCAAATAATTTATGCCTCTGCTTCTCTTATATTATCTGGAGCATTTGCCGTTGGCGCAAGTTTAACAATGTCTCATTTAGGAATATCTATTTCACTTGCTTTTACTGCATTGACTCTCCTTACATTGGGATGTTATTGTTCGTATAAGGCAAGTACGACGCTTAGGAATATTCAACTTGATCAAACTTTTAAAATGGCTGATCATGAAGCTGTTTTTGTGGTTCCTAGTTTATAACTGTTTGGAAAAATATATTGTTTTACTCCCCAAAAGATTTGGTGAAAAAGAGGTAGAGAGAAAGATGAAAGGGTCTATCAGCTCTCGGTGCGGCAGATTAATCTCTGACGGTGATATAGAACATTACTTGGTGCTCTAGACAATTGGCGAATAAAATTCTAGGCGTAGAAGGAGATATAGATGAAGAAAAGACCAAATTTAGT
>NZ_JAPQLF010000058.1:0-7118 GCF_028982105.1 Wolbachia endosymbiont of Drosophila bicornuta
AATAAGCTACTGATATTCTCCACCTTTTTTATCTTTAATCCATCATAGCTAGCGATGCAACAAAGCCCACCGATTCATTCTACTGCAACGCAGAAAATTCGTACAATTGTGCATAATGTGGGGCTTCTGGCTACATTTTTCTATTGAACTCACCTTTTCTCTATGTGACAGATTTCGTATTAAATTTTAAATTTAATGCGCCTAGATATACAAGCATTCCTAGCAAAACCATAGGTATAGAAAGCAACTGCCCCATAGTTAAATCAAGCCACAAATAGCCAATTTGATAGTCTGGTTCGCGAAAAAACTCAACGAAAAAACGTGCTATTCCATACCACATAACTGCAATACCAGTTAAAGCACCGTGATACAGTCTTATTCTAGTTAAGAAAAACAGTGAATTTGCAACTGCAAAAAGTAGCAGTCCTTCAAAAAGTGCCTCATAAAGCTGGCTTGGATGATGCAGCAAATTATCACCACTCTCTGGAAATACCATACCACATGGCATAGTTGTAACTCTGCCAAATAACTCTCCGTTTATAAAATTGCCTATGCGACCTAAAAATAAACCTATGGGAACTCCGCAAGAAACTAGGTCCAGTGCATAAAATATAGGAATGTTATGTCTTCTGCAGGAGATTATTACTGCAAGCAAAACTCCTATAGCACCGCCATGAAATGACATCCCTCCTTCCCAGGTCTTCAATATCTCGATAGGGTTGCTTATATAAAGAACTGGATCATATATCAATACGTAGCCAAGTCTACCTCCAAGGACAATACCTACAATAGTGGATGTTAATAACGAATCGTAAAAATTCTTAGTAAATATTTTTTGGTCATCTAGCCTATGTAAATACCAATATGCAAACACTATACCCAAAACGTAGGCTAAGGAATACCAATATATAGAAACAGGACCGATGCTGAAAATTACTGGATTTAAAGACATATTTTGCTATAAATTATTTTTAGACAATCTACTTTTTTCACGATCCCACTCTCTCTGTTTTATGGTTGCTCTCTTATCGTAGAGTTTTTTTCCTTTTACAATGGCAATTTTAGTTTTTGCAAATCCTTTATCGTTAAAATAGACCGAAAGCGGCACAACAGTTATCCCAGCAGTCTTGATTTGACCAATTAGTTTATTTATCTCCTTTTTATGCAAGAGTAATTTACGTTCCCTTTTTGGTTTATGATTTTTTCGGTTCGCAGCTTTATATTCTGCAATATGCATATTGTGCAGCCATACTTCGCTATTCTTTTCAACAACGTAGGCGTCGGAAATATTTACTTTTCTTTCTCTTAGCGATTTAACTTCACTGCTTAATAAGACCATACCCGCTTCAAATTCTTCTAAGATGAAATATTCAAACCTTGCTTTCCTATTTTCTGCAATAACTTCCATATCTAAAGATATCTTTAAGCTTCAATATATTACAGAGTTTTTGACTTAATTCATAATAAAACAGTTATCCCAATAAATATAAGGTGCCAGGCTAGTCTGATAGCAACAGGATAACAAAAATCAAGTAAGTGCTTTTTCTGTCTCTCTAGGCACAAGTTCCTTTACTTCTTTCATTTCAGTTTTAGGCTTTGACATTATATATTGACCAGCACCAACTATGAGCGCAGATCCTGCAGCTAGTCCAATTATTGCTGGTACAGATAGGGCAGTAGCAAATGCAAGTGCAACACCAACTATCACTGCAGTTACAAAACACACAATAACACCTTTTACAATTGCATTTTTTGCAGATTGTTCTTTTTCTTTCACAATTGCATTTTTTCCAATTTGTTTTTCTTCCTTTTTCTCTGGAAGCTGCATTACATCTTTATTTTCAGTAAGATCCTTTGGCGTTTTTTTATTCTCATTTTTTAACGTTTGCTTTTTTTCCGCTTCCTCTAAAAGCTGAATTATACCTTGATATTTAGTAAGGTCTCTTCGCGTTTTTCCATCAACATCTTTTAATGAAGGGTCTGCTTCAGTGTGTAGCAGAACTTCCACCACTTTTATTTTGCCATTTTCAGCAGCAAGATGTAAAGGAGTACGTCTATCACGATTGTTTGCATTAACCTCTGCTCCTTTTGCGATTAGAGTTTTTACTACATCTTCGTGGCCATTTTTAGCAGCAAGATGTAAAGGAGTACGTCTATCACCATTTTTTGCATTAACCTTTGCTCCTTTTGCGATTAGAGTTTTTACTATATCTTCGTGGCCATTTTCAGCAGCAACATGCAAAGGAGTCCATCTATCAGCATCCTTTATATTAACATCTGCTTTCTCAACTAGAATTTTTACTACCTCTATGTGGTTATTTTCAGCAGCAAGATGTAAAGCAGTACATCTATCATCATTTTCTGCATTAAACTTTGCTCCTTTTTTGATTAGAATGTCTACTACATCTTTATGGCCCTCTCTCGCTGCAAGATGTAAAGGAGTACATCCATCATCATCTTTTGCATTAACGTTTACTCCTTTATTTAATAGGTTTTTCACCTCCTCCTCATTATTATGTTTAACAGCTGAATGCAAAGCTTTGATGTTCTCTTGTGCCTTTAATAGAGCTTCTTTTACCGCTTTATGGCCTTTTTGAGAAGCAAATGTTAAAGGAGTCCATTTATAATGGTTTTTCGCATTAACATCTGCTCCTTTTTCAATTAGAGTTTCTACTATATCTTTGCGGCCATTTGCAGCAGCAAGATGTAAAGAAGTCCACCCATCACTATTTTTTGCATCAACGTTGACTCCTTCTGCTTTTGATAGAACTTGTATTATCTCTTTGTGGCCATTTGTAATAGCAAGATGTAAAGGAGCCCATCCTTTATCATTTTCTGCATTAACATTTGCTCCTTTTCCAATTAGAGTGTTTACTACATTTTTGTGGTTCTTTTCAACAGCAAAATGTAAAGAAGTCCATCCATCACCATTTTTTGCATCAACAATTGCTCCTTTTCCAGTTAGAATGGTTACTACATCTTCGTGGCCATAGTGAGCAGCAATATGTAAAGGAGTAATTTTATTATCATGTTCTGCATTAATATCTGCTCCGTTTTCAATCAGAGCTTTTGCTACATTTGCACAGTTCCAATAAGAAGCAAGATGTAACAATTTGACTTCCTTAGAATTTTGACCACGAGATATAGTAAATATGTAATTTATGCCAGATCCACTATCATTGTCAGGTTTACTCTTTTCCCACTCTTGACATAAATCTGGATCTTCTTCTTGTAACTTAGCTTTTATTTTTTCAACTATATTGTCCTTGCTCAAATCTGAAAGGTCATTTATTTTTTTTAATATTTCTATAAATTTATCATATTCCATAACTTCCTCACTTAAAATACATAACTTAGTTGTTATATCTTTTAACATAGAAGTCAAGAACCTAAATATTCGTTATTATCTTTCCTTAAAGAGTCATTTTAGTTATATTACAGACTATGAAAAACCTCAACTTTAGGAAGGAAATCAAGTTTTTTTCTCTGTCATTTATAATTTTATTTGTTCTATGGACTGTATTGTCTGGTTATTTTGAGCCGTTTTTTATTTTTTGTGGAGTGTTTTCATGTATATTCACATCGTTTATCTTTAGAAGGTTGATAAACGCTGAAAGAGCTCTTAGCCAGATTTTAAATAGTACGAGTAGACTGTCGTTTTATAAGTTAGTAAGTTATATACCATGGTTAATGTACCAAATCATTTTATCAAGTGTTTATGTAACAAAAAAGGTGCTACAACTCAAATCTAAGCTTGAGCCAATCATTATCCTAAGAAAATGCAAAGGGCATAATGATGAAAGCATTGCGTTATTTGCCAATTCAGTCACAATCACTCCCGGAACTTTAACTATCAATGTTGAAAGTAAGCAGAAAACATATTTCTCTACCATGTATTTGATAGATAAAGATCTTGAAAGCGGCATTTCTGAAATAGAAAATAAAATCTTAAAAATACTACGTTCAGTCAAGTAATTGCTTTAAATAAGTTAACAGCATCCTTATACTCCCTTACAAGACTTTCAAGCATTTCTTTTGGAAGGCTATTGTTATAGCACTTCTCGCAATAGTCCGAATAGGATAAGATATGTGCTTATGGCTATGGTAGAGCAGTAGCATATTATGATCTGTTCGGATTATTGTAAAAAGAGCTATAACAATAGAACATAAATAATTATACAAATCTTCTAACCTTAATACGTTATTTCTCTTCTTGCTGTTGAATTTATACGGAAAAATACCTTCCATAACTTCAATAGTAGTAGCCTTGTTTAAAAATACATTTTCACTTGTCACGCTTATTCTTGCTAAAACAGTGTTAATTTCAGGTTCGTCACTCGTATAAAAATCTGATAGCTGAGTTATTCTAATAACGTACAAAGTTACTATTTTTGACAAGCAATTATCAGCATATTCACAATTTTTATTACCTCCCACTGAGTAACCTGAGATTTACCTATTTTTGCATTGTTCGGTAATTTACTCATTGAACTTTCTCCATTTAATCCAGTGTAATAAATTATATTAATACTTTGTTAAATAAATAATAACGCGATTACAAAAATATATACTTATAGTAGTATATTATACAAAAATAGCACAATATCTAAGCATTAAAGCTAGTTTTAGCTGGGTACATGGGGCTATTCGTTATTTTGTGTTGTCCAGTGAGGTCCAAAATTAGAGGTCCACTTATATAAAGAGTTTAGTCTGCCTTCTTTGCTATAAAATAAGTTTTCCTTTTGAGCTGTTTTGTTAGTATTAACTAAATTCTAAAATAACTGTGCTATAATGAAAAAGATAAAACTCGTAATACTAATTTCAGGTAGGGGGTCGAATATGCAGGCCTTAATAGAAGCATGTCAAGATCAGAATTTTTCCGCAGAAGTTGCATGTGTTATCACAAATAATAGCGAAGCTGCTGGTCTGAAAATAGCAGAGCAAGCAGGAATCTCAGCGTTTATTGTTAAAGATAAACCGCTTGATGCTGGTAAAATTCACGAAATACTTGTTCAACATAAGGTTGATTTAATTTGCCTTGCAGGGTTTATGAGAATTCTCAAAGCTGATTTTCTGAGTAAATGGCATAACAAGGTGATAAATATTCATCCCTCCTTACTTCCGTCTTTTAAAGGCCTAAACGCTCAAGAGCAAGCTCTAAAAGCAGGTGTAAAAATTACAGGTTGTACTGTACATTATGTCACTCCTGAAGTTGATGCTGGAGCCATAATTGCTCAAGTTGTTGTACCAGTGTTACCAGATGATGATATTCAAAGCCTCTCAGAACGCATTCTAGCTGAGGAGCATAAGTGTTATGTAGAAGCAGTAAGGTCAATAGCAGAAGATATATGACTGTAATAATTATTGACCTTGAGCGTTTTTTCCAACTTCAACAAAAAATAAATTTTCAGGTTCCAGTAAAGAACTTGCCAGTTCGTTTACTTCCTCTAATTTAACATCATTAATGATATTCGCATAATTATTTATACGGTTAACATCACGATCATTTATCTGCATATTATCTAGCAGCGTTGCTGTATTTGTGTTATTGGACAGGAAAAGGACAAGATTATTTACCAAGCCAATTTTTGCATCCTTGAACAATTGTTCGTCAATTCCTTGCTTTTTTATTCTGCTAAATGTATCTTTTACTGCTGATATAGCTTTGCCAGCAGTAGAACTATCAGTACTTATAAATCCAGATATAATATTTCCATGTTTATTGGAAATAATACTTGCATAAACACCATAAGTAATACCCAAGTTTTGCCTCAGTTCTGTCATTAATATTGAATTCAGCCTCATGCCACCAAGTGCATCAATTAAGACACCAGCGTTATAATAATTAGGATCTTCATAAGCTATACCTTTTTGAGCAAAAAGTATCACACTCTGTGGTATATCCATAAAAATATTCTTACTTTCTGCAGAACCAAAATTATTTTTTACAGGTATTTTTCTAACTTTTGATCTTTTTGACGGCAATTTATAGCACTTCTCGCAATAGTCCGAATAGGATAAGATATGTGCTTATGGCTATGGTAGAGCAGTAGCATATTATGATCTGTTCGGATTATTGTAAAAAGAGCTATAGATAAATATTTATCTAATAGCGTAATAATTTCTTCTTTTTTTGTACAACCAGCAACACTGATAACTATGTTATCTTTAGCAAAATTACGCTTTATGTATGTTAAAACATCGTCTCTAGTAATGCTCATTATAGTATCAAGAGTACCGTACACACTTTTTGAGTAAGGATGTTTTTTAAACAATAACGTATCTAATTCTTTTCCAGCAACAAAATAAGGATTTTTTTCAAGATTATTAAAATCAACTTTGGCTTTCTCGAAAACTCTATTCAACCCTTCAGGGTCAACTTTAGGACGCATTATAGTATCGCTCAGTAATGAAATTGCTTCCTCTAGATTGTCAGACAAAGTATTTAATGAAACCCTAAATGCTTCTAAATCAGCAATAAAATTTAAACTAATCCCTTTATCTTCAAGCTTTTTCGCAAAATCTTTGGCATCATTTTTTCCTGCCCCTTCTTGGATTACAAGAGAAGTAAACCAAGCAAGCCCCTGTTTTTCCTTATTCTCATACACATAACCTGCATCCTTGAACGATATATTTAGTGAAACTTTTGGCAAATCATGATTTTCTACAAATAAAAACTTAAATCCTTTACGGGTAGTGACCTCCTCTATATTTAGGTTACCACTTGCTTGTAAATTAAAGCCTAGACAGAAAAAAAATAGAAATATAATTTTACTTATTCTCATTATTATCTCCTTTTGGTAATAAACGACCAATTAACTTATTAGCAGAAAAAATAGCACGGATTTTATTATTTACATCCTCTAGATTGACATCATTAATCTTGCTATATGAAATATCTATTTTATCAAGTGGAATACCAAGTGCAAGGTGTGGCACATAGAACATCGCTATATGAGTTAAGTCAGATAGATTATCAAACCATAAGCGTCAAGTTAAGGAAATAAAGGTATGAAAGAGATAGAATAATAAGGTATAAGTTCTCCCAGATATATAGCTCTTTTTACAATAATCCGAACAGACCGTAATATGCTACTGGCCTGCTATAGCCATAAACA
>NZ_JAPQLF010000059.1:0-1985 GCF_028982105.1 Wolbachia endosymbiont of Drosophila bicornuta
TCGTCGTGCTGTTGATTCTGCCTTCCTATGACCTGTTCGGACTATTATGAGAAATGCTATAATTATGCTGTAACATACACAAATGGTAACTTGTCACTTACTGTTCCTGAGAGACTGAAGGACTATAATATAGGTGATAAAAGCTTATTTGACATTATAAAAGAATACTTTCAGAAATTGTGCGAGAGGCTTGGATTTTTTAAAATAAAAATAGAGCATGGTTTAGGCGATCCACTAGAAGTAAGCGACCATCTGGAAAATATGGAACCCCCTATTCGTAGTAATGAGCACGGCCTGAATTAAAATATCTTGAGCTTGTTTGCACAATCAATCACTTCAGCATTTAGAAATTGTTTTTTAAACCAGGTATACTGACGTTTCGCGTAGTGTCTTGTGTTTGTTTGAGCAATTTGTATCGCTTCGTCTAAAGTAATCTCACCTTTCAAGTACTTTATAATTTCTGGCACTCCGTGTGCTTTCATAGCTGGCAAATGTGGGGCTAGGTTCATGCTAAGTAGCTTTTTTACTTCATCAATTGCTCCATTTTCAATCATTGTAATGAAACGAGAATTTATTTTTCGGTATACATCTTCACGTTTAGGCAGAATTGTATATATCTTAAAATTATTGAATAAAGGAGGCTGTCTATTCTCTTGCCATACAAAAATTGACTTGCCAGTTTCAGTGATAACTTCAAGTGCCCTTGAAAGGCGGTGCGAGTCATTCATGAACACTTTACCTTGAATCCTTGGATCTTTGCTTAGCGCTAATTTGTAAAACTCCTCTTTACTTAAATTTTTCCTTAATTCGCTTACATTTTTCCTCACTTCCTGACTTATTTGTGGCATTGATGATAAGCCTTTGATTAAACTGCTGATGTAAAGCCCGCTTCCTCCAGTGATGATAGGTATTTGAGCATTTTCTAATGCGTGATTAACTTCTTTTTCTAAATCTTCTAACCATAGACCCACGGAATAATTTTCTTTTGCTGAAACATAACCATATAGTTTATAAAATACTTCTTGCTTTGGTGGTTGAGCAGTAATTATGGGAATTTCTTCATATACCTGCTTTGAATCACAATTTATTGTACTAATATTTCCATATTTTTCTATCAGGTTATCGCATAATTCTGATTTACCTGAGGCCGTAATTCCTGTAATAATTACTATATTATTTTTCATTTATATTAATTTAATTAACATATGATAAAGTGTAGTAAAAGTTTGGATTCTACAATCTAAAGTTTGGAGATTTTTATGGCAGAAAACAACGACAATAATTCATTTACTAAGCGTTTCACAAACAGGACTCCTGGCGGTACAGGGGAAGGTTTTTCCAGTAAGTATTCGTCTCAAAACACCAAAGAACGGGCATTAGGGGAAAAAGGAAAAATTTCTGAATTAGCAGGCAAAAAAACCGAATCCAAGGAAGCTTTTTCTGAAAGTGGCGGCATAAAAAGTAAAAGCAGAACTGTCAATGAAAGATCTTTTGCTGATGCAACAAAAAGAAGTAGGTCAGATCTTATATACTTAGTCCGTGGTAAAGATCGTGGAAAATCAGCGTGGCATTATGTATTAGTTGATAAAGAGAAAAGAGAAATGTTTCTAGCAAAAAGCAGAACTGGCTCTATAGATGTTGCAGACTATGGAGAGATTTTGTATTCAGGATGGGGAGAGGATCCACCACAGGCAATAGTTGATAAAGTTAATGAAGAGTTTGGGTTGTAGCAAGTCTGCATAACAAATGGTAAGCTGCGTTGTATTATATTCACAAAAACTAGCGTATCTGTTTAGAGGAGTGGCTAATGTGCAAATATTGAAGCAAAGTGCGTGACACACAGCTGTACGAACATTGCAATATGGTACATAGTAAACGATGTCATTCCAGTCTGGAATCCAGCTTTTTCATAATCATCAAAATGTTGTATTTTAACATAAAACGGCTACTTTTATGCTTACCAACTTAATAAAATTCCTGGATCC
>NZ_JAPQLF010000059.1:2202-2405 GCF_028982105.1 Wolbachia endosymbiont of Drosophila bicornuta
TATTCCTAAAACTAAACCCGAATGTTTGTTTCAGTCGCGAGAAAAAACTTTCTATATAAGATCTTTTTCCATAACTCATCTCTTTTTTCCACTTCTTTATACCATCTTCATCATATGACTTTATGAGCTTGACTGCAGAATTTCTCTCAGCCATATAGTCTAACTTTGGATGCTCTGCTGCGTTGTTTTTCGGAGGAATTTTC
>NZ_JAPQLF010000060.1:0-5109 GCF_028982105.1 Wolbachia endosymbiont of Drosophila bicornuta
TATGTGCTTATGCCTATGGTAGAGCAGTAGCATATTATGATCTGTTCGGATTATTGTAAAAAGAGCTATAGCACCAGGTCAACAACGAATTGACAATTTTATAGAGATGATAGCAGGAAACGAAAGGCAAGATGTAAGAGATAGAATGTACGAAGAAATTTTGCCATACATAACTCGAATCTATCGTCGTTACGCAGACAGACTAGAAAGTGATATTAGAAATCGCAATCAAGAATTTGAGGGTCACGGATTTTTATTAGGGTTTTTAGCAAATTTTAGTCATCTCCACACGATAGATATTGACCCTGACTTGTCTACTGAAAATTCATGTGTTGTTTTCCTTGTACATCGTCAAGAAGAGAGAGAAAACATTCCTATCGTTATTAATGTTATTGGATGGAGGACGCCTTCTGGTGCTGCATTAAATCGCGCTAGAGGTAATGCTAAGAGATTACGTACTTCTTCATTTATACCTGTTCATACTGAATCAGGATATGCTGTTTGTGTTGGATTAAATTTTAATTTAAATCTAGATCCTTTTAGTGTTGATACAGTAGAACTTCAACAGGATAGATTTCCTTTAGTAGAAAAATTATTTGAGCGTGTACGAAATAGACAAGACAGACAAATTCAAGAGGAAACTAGAAATTTTTTACTACATCATCTTCCACGCGAAATACCAATAGATGAAGGTAATCGCGATAGGAGATTTGATTATATGACTGGTTTTGCTTTTGGGAGTAGTGCTTTTGATATACACCCTGTACGACTAGAAGAAGATGATGAAGCATATGTAACAAAATACATATTTAGATACAATAATCAGAATTTAAGAAGAAGCGTTTTAACTATGGTCTTGCATGCTCAAGATTCTGATGTAGTTATACTTCATATTAGAGCCAGCAATGATATACAACTAGAGGCAATCCGTTTACCACAAGATAATATTGCTGCTGTGGGTGTAGTGACATACACACTTAATGATCGATCTGGAATAAATTCTAATGCAGTTAGATTTAATACACCGGAAGATTACCTGCTGGGGAATAGAGGTGATTTGCTTGGTGATCAGCTTGTAGAAATTCCCAATGCTGAAAATGTACATGGTATTTTAGAGGGAGTTATGAATGATGACTGGCAAGATGGTGCTCAGCACGGAGAACTATTGACGGCTATTTCCAGAGTATTAATGCCAGAAGATATGAATGGTAATGCAATAATAGATGTAGATAGCGAGGACAAGTTTCGGTCTATATTGCATGGTGTATTTTATGTTTATGACAGTCCTGATAAAGTACTTTCTAGGTACAAGATAAGTCAAACATATGGTCCTGAAAGGATAAGAGAAGGAGTGGTGGAAGAAGTACGCACGAGAGTTACGGAACAGAGATTAGATCTTCTGTCATTAAGACGACCTACAGGGAATGATTCAGATACTCACCCAATTGGGTATGTGTTAGGATTTGCTGGTAGTGAACAAGAAGTACAACAAGAGCAAGAAGAAGCTGAACAGCGAATAAATGAACTTATGGAAAAGGAAAGAGGGTATTTGCCTGTTACTTCTGGAAATGAGGTGGTTTTCTGTCCTGTTGTACTTAATGTAGCTGCACAGAGAGCGGAAGAACTTATAACTATTCCAGAAAATCTTTATATACATGAAATTAATCGTCATTATGGACCAAGAAGAGCTGCTCGTAATCAAGAACAAGTATTACAACTAATAAATGCGTATATTCAAAATAATCCAAATGGTAATTTTGATCAGCTAGAAAATGTACATGATATACTTACATTAGATTTTGCAACAGATAATCTTAATTATCATTATTGGCTTCAACACCGTGATGTATTTGATGCTGCAAGAAGGTATGGCTTTAATGTTGAAAATGATCAATTGTTTGCAATAACTTCAGAAGCACAGATAACAGAGCCAGAGCGACGTGATGATGATGGGCAAGTAGTACGTCAAGAGTATCAATGGGTACGTGAAAATCTGCAAAGGCTTCGTGGTGGAGAAAATGGTGAAAGAAGGATATTAACTTTAATTGTTAATTTAGGTAACGTTCATTGGGTTACATTAACTATTGTTTACCAAAATGAGAATTATTATTGTTATTATGCTAACTCAACTGGTGGCGGTATTCCAAATGATGTTAGACTAGCTTTAGAAGATAGTGGTATTAATAATGCTAATATCCATAACATTCTTGCTGATCAGCAAGGTAATTTGTCAGTACAACAAAGAGACAATCACAATTGTGGCTTGTGGGCTTTGGAGAATGCCAGAGATATCAATCAAGTTTTACAAGGAAATAATAACCTTGGAGAAAGGGGTCTAGGTATGTTGGATGAGATGCGTCGCCGTCTTACGTTAAATGTTCCAGGCTTGAATAATCAGGATAATCAAAATCATCCTAGAAATGAACAGTACTTTCAAGATCTGAGAAGAGAAATCTCAAGAGAATTTCGAAACACTGGTACTAATGCTGGACAAAGTCGTGACAATGATCCATTGATTAGAGGCACTATACGACTTCAAAATCAAAATGGAATACGTGAACTACTATTAGAGTACTTAGAATTAACATTATCTCATGTACAGTCATTACATTTTGATAAAGAGCAACAAGTAGCGCTTTTGCAGTTTGTATCTAGCAGCTTTCCAAATGCATCTATTGAATTAGCGAAACAAGGCCTTTATTTGCCTTCTTTTGAAAAGCGAGGAGTTAATGTTAATGGTAAATGCGTAGCAACTACGCGTGGTTTATCTCAAGCTTTATCTTTACACGAAAACAAATCACTTTTAAATAATCTAAAAACTTCATCTGAAATTTATGAGCGTATAGCTCAAGGTAAGCAGATATCGAAAAGGGAAGAAAAAGAGGCTTTTACTTTTAGTAAGTTGCTTAGTATAGCTCTTTTTACAATAATCCGAACAGATCATAATATGCTACTGCTCTACCATAGCCATAAGCACATATCTTATCCTATTCGGACTATTGCGAGAAGTGCTATACCTATAGGGTTATTGGGTCAAAAAATTAGTACTAGACCTCCCTTAGCTGAAGATCTAAAAGAGTTGAAAAAAAGATGCCATAATACCGCTCTTCCCATAGAAGAGAAAGAAAGCATACGGTGGATAGAATCACTTAAAGACTCTACTCACTATCCTGGATTAAAGAATGTTAAGGTAGTGACCGTTTGTGATAGAGAAGCAGATATTTATGATTTATTTGAAGTTGCTTCCACTAATCAATCTCTTTTTGTAGTAAGAGGAAATCAAAACAGAACAGTAAACAAGAAATCGACTTATTCTGAAAAGGGTGATGAAAGATTGTGGGATTTGATGAATCGCCTGTCTTGTCAAGGAGAAATTCAAGTGAATATTCCTGCTCGCAATGATAAACCTCAAAGAACAGCAGTTTTAGAAGTAAAGTTTAGTAACTTTGTGATGAATGCATCAAAAAATAACGCTAGACGTAAAATCCAAAAACTTCCTAATTTAAATTTACATGCTGTCTACGTTATAGAAAAATACCCACCATTTGGTGAAGAGCCTATGAACTGGGTTTTGTTGACAAATATAAATATTAATAATTTTGAAGAAGCAGTAGAAAAAATACAATGGTATTGCTTAAGATGGAGAATAGAGGTTTTTCATAAAATTTTGAAATCTGGTCTTAAAGTTGAAGAATGCAGGCTCCAAACAGCAGATAGATTGATCCGCTTTCTTACAATTATGAGTATAATTGCATGGAGGATATTTTTTATCACATTGGTAGCTAGAACAAATCCAAATCTTCCTTGCACTACCATACTAACTGATGATGAATGGAAGGTTTTGTATACCAAAATGCTTAAGACAAAAAACTATCCTGAGACCCACCACCTATAGGAGAAATCGTGAGGTGGGTAGCAAAATTAGGAGGGTTTTTAGTTCGCAAAAATGACTTAGAACCAGGCCCTATAGCTTTATGGAAGGGATGGAAACGTCTCTTTGATTTAGCAGAAGGATGGAGACTTGCTCACGAACTTTATATTTGTGGGTAATAGTAAGCTTCAAAACCGGACTTGATAGTTTCCCATCATCCGGCTTCTCTCTAATTTGGTGCTTGTCATGCACACTTCCATGTAATTGATCATGGCAATGCTTGTGCAATAGGAGCAGATTTTTGCTATTATTACCTCTATTTCGATCCTGATGATGTATATGTACAAAATCATCAAACCTAAACCAGAGGTTACAATAGCCACATCTGCCTTGTTGCCTCTTCATCATTCTTATTACTTGAGATGATTTTCCAGGTACTTTACTTATACGACTTCCCCAATATACCCAATCCCCATCATATGGAGATTTGCTTCCTTTCACTTTGGTATGCCGTTTGATGGCATTATCACTGTATCTCGTAAGAATGACGTTATTATTTGTCATAAATCGCCAATTATCGTTATCGTACTTTTTGAAGTATAGCTCTTTTTACAATAATCCGAACAGACCGTAATATGCTACTGGCCTGCTATAGCCATAAACACATATCTTATCGCATTCGGACTATTATAAGAAAGGCTATAACTATTGCATTCCAGAACAATTTGATGCATCATTCTTTTTGTAAAAAACATTCCACACTTTCTCTCCACTTTTTCTGGGTAAGGTCATTTTTGCCTTGACCAAGAAAAAATTCAGCTATTGCCTTACTTTCTCTTGCAACAACTTCTTCCTTAACAATTTTTCCTTTCTCATCAACGATACTTATAAAAGTTTCTTTTAGTGAGATCGCTATAATATTCCATGAGACTGCTCCTACTAATAAAAGTTTAAATTATTTTTAAGAACTTATTCTACTGAATTCGTTACTTCGTGCTAAAATAATGGACTCCATCATTCAACAGCAATTACAGTATGTTTACCCTTTTTCTTGTTATTTTTCTAATCTATAGCTAGCGTTCAAAACCATATTCGAAAATACGTTTTCGGATTTTTTTTAATGCTGTTTATTTCATCCTCAACATCGTCTCTACCTTTATGAACTAAGTAGCAGCATTAAAAATTATAACGTACCCCTATCTCTAGAGTTGCATCTGGTATTTGTTTTGCTTTTATAC
>NZ_JAPQLF010000061.1:0-5072 GCF_028982105.1 Wolbachia endosymbiont of Drosophila bicornuta
TAGTTCGTCCAATCTTAAATCTTGCTGCCACTGTTTCTCTGCTTTCTCCTTCGTCTAGCGCTTCCATTGCTTTTTTTCTTAAATCATAACTATATGCTGCTGGCATTCAACCTCCTTATCATCATCTACCCTTATCCTATCACATCCGGACTTTTATGGAAAGAGCTATAACTATTGCATTCCTGCACAATTTATTCTCATGATAAAAACGTCTTAACTTTCTCTCTACTTTTTCTGGGTAAGGTCAAATAGAGAATTTTACAAAAATCTATTTTTAACTTACAATCAATTATTACAATTTTAAACCTACAACTTATGTATAACAGACTTATAGTCAAATCTTTTTCAGTATTATGCATCTGTTTATTTGCTTTATACATAACACTGCCAAATTTCTTTGATAATAAGCTTTTTATTTCGAAAAAAAGAATAAACTTAGGCCTTGACCTGAAAGGAGGGGCATCTTTGCTTTTAAACATAGACTTAGACTTCTATTTTAAGGAAAAGCTAAGCATGCTAGCTAACGAAATAAAAGAGACATTGCTAACAAAAAATATTGAATCTAACGTACAAAATAGCGTTATAACTTTAAATAATATTGATGATTATAAAAAAGCATCTGTGTTGATTAATGCGATAAATCCAAATTTAGAGCTAAATAGAAAAGATTCTTCAATTCTCATTTCGTATAAACCCCATTATAAGAATTCTTTGATCAGTGAAGTAGCTGCAGAATCAATAAACAATGTCCAGCGCCGTTTGGACAAACTTGGCACAAAGGAAGTCAGCGTTCAAAAACAAGGGCAGAATAAAATATTAGTGCAGGTGCCTGGAGTAGAAGATACCAAGCAGATAAAATCTCTGCTTGGCAAAACTGCTAAGCTAGCTTTTCATTTGGCAAACACTAACATAGCCAAGGTGCAGGATATAGACCATGAAACCACTGTCATGCTCAAGGATTCTTTAGGTAATTCTTATCCAATATTCCGCAAGACTGAAATAGGTGGTGATTCGCTGGTTAACGCATCAGTTAGATTTGGTCACTTAGGTAAACCAACAGTGCATTTTAAATTTGACAGCATAGCGAGTAAAAGATTCGCAAAAATCACTAAAGAAAATGTGGGAAAACCTTTTGCAATTGTTCTGGATAACACAGTCTTAACAGTACCTACAATACGTGAGCCAATTTTAAATGGAGAGGGAGAAATTAGCGGTAATTTCACTGAAAAACAAGCAAGCGAACTTGCAATACTTTTAAAATCTGGAGCACTGCCAGCACCACTTAAAATAATTGAAGAAAAAAACATTGGCCCAAGTCTTGGAGAAGAATCAATAAAGGCAGGGGAAATGGCAGCAACAATCTCTATTATAGCCGTGGCTTTATTTATAATCATCACTTACGGCAAATTAGGTGTATTGGCCTCTGTTGCACTTTTTTCTAATGTAGTTCTTATATTATCAATTCTCACTCTGCTTGAAGCAACTCTAACTTTACCTGGAATTGCCGGTATTGCACTCACTGTCGGTATGGCGGTGGATGCAAATGTTTTAATATTTGAGCGAATTCGTGAGGAAATAAAATCTGGCAAGAGAGTGGAACGTGCTATTGAAGAAGGGTTTAAAAACGCTATAAAGACAATACTGGATTCAAATATCACTACATTAATTGCTGCAGGAATAATGTTCATTATTGGCAGCGGAGCAATTAGAGGCTTTTCTGTCACTTTATCAATAGGAATTTTATGTTCGATGTTTTCTGCAATCACAGTCACAAAACTCCTGATAGAGTTGTGTATGAACACGAAGGAACTAGCGCTTTGAATTAAGGATTTAGATCTCAGTCAACCACCTTCATTCCCACAACGTTATATCCTGAATCGACGTGCAAAATTTCTCCAGTAGTGCCACTACTTAAATCGCTTAATAAGTATAGCGCTGCCTTGCCAACATCCTCTATTGTAACATTGCGTCTGAGCGGAGAATTATTTCTATTCCATTCTGATATGAAGTGAAAATCGCTTATTCCAGAAGATGCTAAAGTTCTGATTGGACCAGCGGAAATTGCATTTACTCTGATATTTTGTGGCCCGAGATCACATGCTATATATTTTACACTTGCTTCAAGTGCTGCTTTACATAAACCCATAACGTTATAATTTGGCATAACTTTTTCAGCGCCATAATAAGATAAAGTAAGCAAACTACCACCACCTGACATCATTTTTTCAGCTCTTTGTGCTAAAGCAGTGAAAGAATAGCACGATATATGCATTGCATTGAGGAAGTTATCCAGTGAAGTATTGACATATTTACCATCTAACTCATTTTTATCGGAGAATGCTATTGCATGCACCAAAAAGTCAAGAGTACCCCATTTTTTCTCTATTATTTCGAAAGCGTTATCTATGATTTTTTCATTTGAAACGTCGCAGTGTAATATTAGCTCCACATTTAGTTCATCTGCTATTGGTGATAGTTTTTCTTTTATTATTTCATTCTGGTAGGTGATTGCAAGTTCTGCTCCGTGCTCTGAGAGAGTTTTTGCTATACCGTATGCTATTGATCTCTTATTTATTATTCCGGTTATTAATCCCTTTTTGCCTTGTAATAGACTTGTCGTCATAGAACTATCTGTTTTTTTATAATTTGGAATATTAACTAGGTAAAGTCAAGATATCACTATGTTTTAAAATATTTTTTGCAGTAACTTGAAGTCCATAAACAGTAATCTTGATTCTTCTACAACAAAGCCATCCCGTATGACATTTTGTCTATACCTAATTAAGCATATCAATAAGTAAGTAAATCTTAATATAATCTTATTATACTTATAAATACGCTGTATAGAATGAAAGTATGGATGATTTCATAACTGCAAGAAGAAAAGATGATGCTGTGGTATCTGTTTGTCAGGATAATAAGAAAAAAAACGTGTTAATTTTAGGGCTCAATCAAGCCGCAAGGAATTTGTTAAAATACGAGGAAGGGAATTTACTTAATAAGCCGTTAATCAATATTTTAAGTGCAAGAGCAGCTGACGACATGAAGAATTATTTAGAGTATACCGAAAATGGGCACGATTTACTTGATATATTACCTAAAGTGATAGATTTTTCCTTAACTGATGCTAAAGGAGAAGATATCAGGACAAAAGTAAAAGTTTTCCGCACTGCACAATTTGCCAGTAATAAAATAAATTATGAGCTGTTAATACGTGATATCAGTTTGTCCCATAAATTAGGAATCTTTAGAGATGAATATCTAATGGGTAAGAAATATAAAAACCATGACTTATTCGATATACCGTGCAATGAGTCCACTATTCTAGAGTTATACGTTATATTGAATTTCGCCTTTCAACATCAAATTAATGCAGCTATAGGAATAATTGGCTTAAATAGTAGCTGTAGCGAGACAAATGATGCACTGAAAGTTATCATAGAACATTTTTATAAAAATTGCCGTAGTGATGATTTTCTAGGGTATATTGATGAGAATAAAGTGCTTTTTGTTTTGATTAACTGCGATGTAAAAAGTACATCTAAAATAATTAATCGTATACATTCTGCCATTAATAAGCAGTTATTAATGCAAAAATTACCAAGTGTATCAATAATTTATGGGAATATAGCTCAAAAACAGGCAGCAAAATCTACCAGCGGTGCCTTCTGAAAAGTTGTTTTTTATTTATATTGAGTTTAAACTTAAATTTTTATAAAGATTTAAGTTTATTTATGAAGTTAAAGTACTACCTGGTAGCACTGCTTTCATCATTGTTTTTGCAGAATAGTGCTAGCTCTAAAACAATTTTGGATAAGGAAATATTTTATGCAGAACTAGACGGAAAAATAGATTTGAGATTCGGCTACGCCTTCAACAGAGATTCTTTCAATGCTAAGCCTAAGGATAAAACTTCAAGTTATTCATACTTGCGCTTTCTTTATTTACAGCAAGTTTATCCAAATACTCAAATGGGGGTTAATGTTAAGGCAGGGGTTTCTGGTATTGCAAACCTAAGAGCGTTAGACATAGAAAAGTTAGACATGGAGGAATGGTATTTTATCATAAAAAACCAGGAACTTGGATCAATTGAATATGGTAAAAGAAGTTTAGTTGGTCAGAGCATGTTAATTAACACTTCAAAAATTTATGCAGCTGCTGGAGGAGTAAATGGTCATTGGACAAACTATGCAAATTTGCGCGGTGATCATAAAAAGGATGGTGACCCTGGATATGATCAAGACAAGGTGTTCTGGGTCAAGCCCAATATTTATAGCGATTATAATGAACTCGAACTATGGTTAAAACAATCATCAATTAACTACATCTCCCCTGAAATCTATAACTTTCAACTCGGATTCAGTTATGTTCCAGGAAAAAATAACTTACAGTACAGCAATTTAATTGCTGCTGGCCTTTCCTATAAAAACAGCTTGTCAGATGATATAGGTTTTACTACTGCCTTAACTGGTGAATTTGCAAGAGAAAATTTAACTGATTGCTCAGATGGGACTTCTAAAAATTATGAATGCCGCAATCAATTACTACACTGGAATTTTGGTTTGAAGCTAAAATTGTTCGATCTTGATTGCATTTTTTCGTATGGTAATGGTGGTAAATCTGGTGAGAAGCGTAATCCTGAAACAAATAATACGTATTATATGAATGCAGGTATCGCTTACCGTTCTGATTCTTACAAATCGAGCTTAACATATTTTAGTAGTGGTAGGGATATTGCAGGCGAAGGTACAAACGAGTTAACATCATATGCTTTAAGTCTTGAAAATTCTCTTTTTTTAGGTACTTCATACTATTTCGATATTGTAAAGTTTAGTACAAAAGAGCCTAAAATAGAAAATAACAACTCTGGTTATGTGTTCTTGGCTGGAATGAAATTAAGTTTTTAATATTGCCTCCTTCCAACACTCTTTTCTGTCATCCAAGGTAACCGTTCACAGATTTCCACTTAATTTTTCAATCTCACTCATGGAGAGGCCAGTAAACTGACCTTACCCAGAAAAAGTGGAGAGAAAGAAAAGAGTTTTTTTGGGTAAAATAAAATTTTGGAGGAT
>NZ_JAPQLF010000062.1:0-8148 GCF_028982105.1 Wolbachia endosymbiont of Drosophila bicornuta
TAGAAGCTTGATGTATTTTTTGAATATCTGCTAGAAGCCCTTCTTTTGCTAATTCTTTACTGCTTTTTTCCTTAGCAACCAATACCACCAGTACAAAACCCTACATAGTTCCTGTGTTTTATAGCAATTTCTATATAAAAGAATACTTTACTCTTTTTCTTTGCCCAGGGCTTTTTTTAAAATGTCTCTTTCTCTTGTTAGTTCTTTTTTTAGATCAAATCTTTCTTTGTCATAAGGAGCCTTTGCCTGGAAATGCGTATGCTCCAGACATTTTTCCATCATATTTTCTTACTTAACATACTGCCATCTATACCTAGATCTTTTGCTATTTTTGTACTTGCTTGACCTGTTTCTTTAACCAGCTTAACAGCTTCTAATTTGAATTCTGCTGTATATTCTCTTCTATTTGTCATATTTTGAAAAAACGTTTTATTTTACTCCAAAAACGTTTTAACTTTCTCTCTACTTTTTCTGGGTAAGGTCAATTTACCGCCGCGGCGCTAACTAGTAGCGGGATGACGGGTTACCAAATTGTAGAAGTTGCTTTAGCTATAAATTCAAGTTTTATCAATGTCTTGTGTTGTTACCCAAATAATGGTTGTGCAAGCGCTTAATTTTTTGATCAAAAAGGAACAAGTTTAGTAAAAAATAATGATATTATTAGTGGAACATAAAACAGTCCCACTGCAGTACTGATTAGAAGCAACAGAGTAGCTTTATCTGGTTGATAATTCAAAATATTAGCAAGTATTATACTGGACCCAGAAACTGGAATAATAGCCAGCAACATCAGTGCTTTATATATGCTCTCATCGTATATACCTATAACATGCTTGTCTAAAAGGACAATTCCTAAAACAAACAGTGGCCAGAATACGTACTTTGCTGTAATAGTGATCAAAGCAAGCTTCCAATCTATTTTAAAGCTTGCAATATTCGCAATGCTCACTCCAAGTAGCACCATTCCTAATGTGACAAAAGTACTTCTAATGTTCATCATAACATCTGTTAAAAAAGTAGGTATTTGTATATCGTATATACTTAAAAAGAAGCCCAGAACCATCGCATAAAGCGAAGGAAGTTTGAACAACTTTAATATGCATTCTTTTGCGGTATAAATACCATTTGCAGCTATGTAAAATCCTAAGCTGTTTTCAAATAGCGCCATTCCTATATAACAAACAACATATACAGATACTGAATCTTCATCAAATAAAGCCATGGCAATCGGCAGGCCAAAATAACCCATACTTGTGCTACCCGAGCTAAATGCTAATATGTTTCTCGTGTTATCCTTAAATAAAAAAGAAGAAAGATAATACACTGATAAGGACATAGTGCTACCTATAAACCATATCAAAATCGGCAGAGAAATTACTTTTAAATTAACTTCTGTATGAGAAACTCCATATAAAATCACTATTGGATTAGCTATATAAAAGAGTATTTTAGATATAGTGTTTCTATCAATTTTAAGACATTTTCCTGCTAAATAACCAATAAATATCGTAATATAAATAGGTAATATTTTTAGGAAAAGAGTAAAGAACATACTAGCCTATTGTGATACTTTTGACTGATAAAGTAATATTAGATCTTAAGGTATTGTAAAAGTAAACAAAATTTATTTTCCAATTTATCCAGCTCATAGTTAATTAAATTAGTGCCAAAATTTGTTTTTACATAGGACTTAAGAATGACATTTTTATGATAAAATTATGTTAAGTTTCTATAAAGCTTCTTGCATATTTTTAAATAATGACATATTGACTAAAAATTAAACTGCTTGTAGTAATTTAGACGAACTGTTGAAAAAGTAAGAGGAAATAAGTAAAGTTAGGACAGAGAGTAAGAGCTTTAACATAGTTGTCATATTTTTCTCAATTAACTCTGGTGTCCAATTTATCCACCACCTCTTTACGTGAGGTGTTTCTAACCATTTTAATAACAGTAAAAAATGTTCTTCTTTCAACGCTTTAAATGTGATATTTTTATTCATTAATTGAAAATCTCAAATGTTACTACCATTTCTATTAATCCTGTCTCTAATTGCCAAGTTCATTGAAATTGACATTTCCGTACCTAGTTTTCCTGATATGGTGCGCTATTTTAACGTATCAGAAGGAACAATTCAATTAACTATTGCTTATAATTTTTTAGGCTTTTGCATAGGAGGGTTGTTTTTCGGTCCATTGTCTGAATGCTACGGCAGAAGGAGAATTATGATCACAGGTAACACTTTGTTATTAATCGGCGCTGTTGGTTGTGTTTTTGCACCGTCGATTTTTTGGCTTTTAATCTCTCGCTTTGTTCAGGGCATTGGTGTCAGCACATCTGTAGTTGTGTTTGCAATCGTTGCAGACAGCTATAAAGGTGACGAAGCGGTGAAATTTATTGGAATCATGAATTCTGTTCTTACAGTTGTCATGGCAATTGCGCCAGTGTTAGGCAGTTTCATCAATGAAATTGTAGGATGGCGTGGTAATTATGCAACTGTTGCAATACTTTGTTTGATCTCTTGGGTTTTGCTGCTTTTAGCGTTACCAGAAACAAAAAAGGACCGCGATATTTTCAGTTTGAAAAAAACGATGAAAGATTACAGAAAACTACTATCTAATCCGAGGTTTGTTACGTTGTCTTTGATGTCAAGCCTCTTTTCTGCTGCTTATATGTCATTCATCACTTGTGGACCTTTTCTGTATATGAAGACTTTTGGTTTATCTAGCACTATTTATGCACTACATCAAGGTGCAATAGTTGGGTGCTTCTCACTCATCAGTCTATTTGCTGGCAAAATCTTGCAGAAACTTGGAGCAATAAAGTGTGTAATTTCTGGTACGAGCGTGGGTGCTATTGGGTCTCTATTGCTTGTAATATTCAGTATAATTCTACCCCACTCTTTCTACTTAGTAACACTGTCTGTGATTATTTTTTCTATCGGTTGTGCAATTTTCCAGCCAGTGATTTTTAATGCATCAATAAATGTTTTCCCTGAAATTAAAGGCACAGCTTCTTCTGCAGTCTCGTTCATTAGAGCTTTTATCATGGCTATTTTTATCGGCTTAACAAGCTACATTTACAATGGTCAAACAATTAGTGTAGCTGTTCTTGTTTTATCCGCGATAGTACTAGAACTTGTTTTTACTGTCTATCTATTGCGTTTAAAAGATCCTATGTAATTAATAAAGATATTCCATTGTAGGCTGCTAACTTTCCCCTGCCAATCTTTCTGCTTCATTACGTGAGATTAATGCCTCAATAAATTCATCTAGTTCGCCTTCTTTGATAATCTGCTCTAGCCGATGTGAAGTTAGATTAATTCTGTGGTCTGTTATTCTTGATTGTGGGAAATTATATGTTCTTATGCGCTCGGAACGATCACCAGAGCCAATCTGACTTTTCCTCATTGTTGACCTTTCCATTTCTTTTTTTTGTCTTTCAATTTCGTATAGCCTTGCCCTCAATACTTTGAGCGCTTTAGCTTTATTTTTATGCTGCGATTTTTCATCTTGCTGTACCACAACTATCCCTGTTGGCAAGTGGGTGACCCTTACCGCGCTGTCAGTTGTATTCACTGATTGCCCTCCAGGACCACTGGATCTATAAACATCTATTCGTAAGTCTTTTTCTTCTATTTTAAAGTCAACTTCTTCTACTTCAGGTAATATCGCAACAGTAGCGGCAGAGGTATGCAACCTTCCTGAGGATTCAGTTTCTGGCACTCTCTGTACTCTGTGCACCCCTGATTCAAATTTCAACCTTGCAAAAACTTCTGTTCCATTAATGAGTGCAGAAGCTTCCTTATAGCCACCTATACCTGTATTAGAAATGCTTATTGGCTCGAACTTCCAATTTCTTCTTTCTGCATATTTTTGATACATACGAAATAACATTGCTGCAAATAATGCTGCTTCTTCTCCGCCTGTACCTGCTCTAATTTCTAATATTGCATTTCTTGAGTCATCTTCATCTTTGGGCAATAATGCTAACTTTAATTTTGCTTTTATTTTTGGTAATAATACCTTGTGCTTTTCGAAAAATTCTTCTTTTGCTAACTCTTTTATATCACCTTCGCTGTTTTCATCTTTCATTATTTCTTCTAAGTCTGAAATTTCCTCTTTCAGCGTGTTATATTCATCAATTATCTTGATTATTGGCCTGAGCTCAGAGTATTCCTTTGAAAGGGTAATGAATTCTTTTTGACTTAAATTGGTAGGATTTTCCAAATTCCTCTCTATATCATTAAATTTTTTCTTTAAGCCTTGTAAATTATTTTCCATATCCATATAGCACAGATCTAGCTAAGTAATATATACTGAAATAAAAAATTTCTTATATCAAGCAATAACACTGTAATATACCTACTACCTTCTAGTTGAATATAATGGCAAAACAGATAACATCAAACTGCAATTTCATATTTGGAGCTTCGGACATAAAATCATTACCAAATGAGTCGGCTCCAGAGATTGCGTTTGCTGGTAGATCAAATGTAGGAAAATCCAGTCTGATTAACTTACTGATAAACAGCAAAAAAGCTGCCAGAGTTTCCTCTAAACCTGGATGCACTAGACAAATAAATTTTTACTCTATGTACAATGATAAGTTCAGGCTTGTTGACCTACCAGGGTATGGTTATTCTCATGCAGGTAAGGAGGAAATTATACAATATTTAAACTTAATTGAGTATTATCTAATTCAAAGAAGAAATCTAAGAAGAGTGTTTGTGTTGATAGATAGCAAGGTAGGATTAAAAGAAATAGACAAAGACTTCATTTATTGGTTAATATATAATAACATTAACTTTAACGTTGTGCTAACAAAAATAGATAAAGTAAGTCAAAAAAGCTTAGGTGCTGTTATAGAAGATATTCAAAGATGGATTAATAATGAGAATGTGTCAATTCATCAAATGAGCATCCTTGTTAAGCATAAAATAACCAAGGTAAGAGATGAGTTTTTCAAGTTTACAAGATAAAAAAATGAAGAGTAGTGAATTCTTAAAGGGTGAGGTATCATTTGAACAAAAAGCAGAAATATTATTTGAAGTGCTATCTAATATACCTAGCTTTGTAGGCGAGACTTTTGTCATTAAATGCGGTGGTACAATAATCTTAGATGAAACACTATTTAACACTTTTGTGCATAATGTTGTCTTGTTGAAGCAGCTTGGTATAAATCCGGTAATAATTCATGACGGAGAATATGAAATTAACTCGGTGTTAAAAGTGCTGGGTATGGACAGTAAATTTGTGAATGGTATCAGACTTACAGACAGAGACACTATGAAAATCATTGAAATGGCACTGTGTGGCTCAGTTAATAAAAAAATTGTTCAGCATATAAATTCTGCTGGTGGTTCAGCTATTGGATTATGTGGAAAAGATGGTAACTTAATTAAAGCCGAAAAAATAACCGCTACGCTTAGAGAAGATAGATCAAATAATATCGAAAAGATATTAGACATGGGGTTCATCGGTAGACCCACTGAAATCAATCCTGATATATTATTTTTTATTGAAGAATCAGATTTTATACCAGTTATTGCACCAATTGGTCATGGAAAAGATGGGGAAACATATCATATTGATGCCGATAGCACTGCAAGCGCAATCGCAATCGCAGTTTCTGCATCTAAAATGATAATCTTGAGTGACACAGATGAAGAAATAGATAAAATTGGTGGCAGGAAGATATCTGTTAAAAATTTAAATGCATCGATTGATTGTGGGAAAATTAAAGGGGAAAAATTTATTGAAAGGCTTATGGCATACGTTAAAATGGCGGAGGAATGTGCTGGAGTTGTTCACATAGTTGATGGTAGAATACCTAACATTATGCTTGATTTATTTACTGAGAGTAATTCAAGCATATCGATTGTGAGTGATTTATAGCTATACTGCTTGTAACTACACGAATACCAAGAGGGTGTAATTCAAGTAGCTGACACTGGAATGACAGCAATCTACGTCATACCGCGATTCATTCGCGGTATCTCTAGATCCCGCTAACAAGTAGCGGGATGACGGTTGTCGGGGTGTCATCCCAGCGCCCTTATGATGTCATCCCAGTGCCCAGACACTGGGATCCAGAAGACTTAATTTCAACCAAGTGGCTGCATAATAAGGACTAGATTCCAGACTGGAATGACATCATAGAGGCACTTGGATGACAAAAAAAGGAGCACTGAACTTGTCAAGGAATTTTATGGCCTAGCGTCACGCGGTGGAATGACATCATTTACATTTATCACTTTTGCAGATACAATTTACATGCTATAATTGAGTCTTCATAGATGGTAAATTGGAGTGCAAAGAAGTAAAATTAAAGTAGAAATAAAAAGATTATCACACGGAGAAGACTTGTCTCTTCCATGTTATGCAACTACGCAGAGTGCTGGCATGGATCTTTATGCTGCATTGAATGATTCTGCTGTTTTAAATCCACTTGAAAGATTACTTGTTCCAACTGGAATTGTGATTGCAATACCAAACGGTTTTGAGGGGCAAATCCGCCCACGTTCTGGTCTTGCTGCAAAACATGGAATCACTGTCTTAAATTCTCCGGGTACTATAGACTCTGATTATCGAGGTGAAGTTAAAATTTGTCTAATTAATCTAAGTAATCAGCCATACGAAATAAAAAGAGGAGATAGAATCGCACAAATCCTTATTTCTCCTGTATCTCAGGTAATTTGGGATGACAGAGAAGAATTCTGCGCAGAAGAAACCGGTCGCAATGCAGGGGGCTTTGGCTCAAGCGGCAGGTAGCTTACGGAAAAGCTTAACTATGACAGTTCTTTTATACACAATTTAAGCATATTAATATTTTATTAAATGAAGTCGTTTATGCTATAGCTCTTTTTACAATAATCCGAACAGATCATAATATGCTACTGCTCTACCATAGCTATAAGCACATATCTTATCCTATTCGGACTATTGCGAGAAGTGCTATAACTTTCAAAAATCATTGTGGCTAGCTCCACAAAGCAAACACTGTATTTGTTGCATTTACTGCTATATACGTTATAGGTGGATTAGCAATACTTTCAACACCGCTTTGGAGGCCTTCAACTTGCAAGCTAGCAGCTTTTGCAGCTACACCACTTGGAATGGGCGTTTTAGCATTTGTTGCTGCTGCGCTGACTTATTTAGCAATATATGCTATCAGCAAAAATAACGAAATATCTGAGTTGAAAGCTCTGAAGGTTATTAAGGATGGGTTGCTAGTAACAAAAGACGCATTTAGGGAAATTGCAAGGAATAACCAAGTTAAAGATGAAGAAGGTAAGGTAGAAAAGGATAAATATTATATAGACTTCAGCTTAGAAGGCAAGAACTACCGTATTATTGTTGATATTAATCAGCTTACCAGTATACTAGGCAATACTTTACTCTTCAAGATAGGTTCACTAAAAGAGAAAAACGATAAAGGTAAGTTCGAGTCAGTAAATGAAACAAAGTGGAATAAAACATTAGGTTTAGACAAAGATGGTGCTAAAGAGGTTAACACTTATTTAGGCTCATCTATTGTTGAGCAAGCTGCTAAAGGAAAAGTACCAGACTAGACAGCTAAGTATAAAAGAGGTAGATTAAGTCTGCCTCTTTGTTTTTTTGATTTTCAGTGTTACGCGCATAACTGCATGGATGTTGCGATTCTCAAGGCAACGTATCTGTTTAGATGCATGGCTAATGCTGAAACAAAAATTCCAGTGTTCCCTTTCTTGTCATCCAAGTAGCTGACACTGGGATGGCTTTGTTGCATCACACTTTATGAGATGGTGATTTATGGTAAATTCATGTAACTATCTCAAATTTAGCCATACCAATATCAGTGAATTTATTAAGCAAATAGCATTTAGTTCTTTTTCTCGATTTATCTCAGATTTATTCCTAAAACTAAATCCGAATATTTGCTTTAATCTTGAGAAAAACCCTTCAATATAAGATCTTTTCCCATAATTTACTTCTTTTTTCCATTCTTTCATGCCATCTTCACCGTATAATTTTATGAACCTAATAGCAGCATTCCTGTCAGACATATAATCTATTTCTGGATGTTCTGCCGCATTGTTTATTGGTGGAATTTTTGTCTTTATATCATATTCGTTACACAACTTATAAAACTTGTGCCTATCACATGCTC
>NZ_JAPQLF010000063.1:0-5797 GCF_028982105.1 Wolbachia endosymbiont of Drosophila bicornuta
TAGAAGCTTGATGTATTTTTTGAATATCTGCTAGAAGCCCTTCTTTTGCTAATTCTTTACTGCTTTTTTCCTTAGCAACCAATACCACCAGTACAAAACCCTACATAGTTCCTGTGTTTTATAGCAATTTCTATATAAAAGAATACTTTACTCTTTTTCTTTGCCCAGGGCTTTTTTTAAAATGTCTCTTTCTCTTGTTAGTTCTTTTTTTAGATCAAATCTTTCTTTGTCATAAGGAGCCTTTGCCTGGAAATGCGTATGCTCCAGACATTTTTCCATCATATTTTCTTACTTAACATACTGCCATCTATACCTAGATCTTTTGCTATTTTTGTACTTGCTTGACCTGTTTCTTTAACCAGCTTAACAGCTTCTAATTTGAATTCTGCTGTATATTCTCTTCTATTTGTCATATTTTGAAAAAACGTTTTATTTTACTCCAAAAACGTTTTAACTTTCTCTCTACTTTTTCTGGGTAAGGTCACTACTTGGATGACAGATAGTAGTGCGAAAGTCTCTTACAACTTACTTTTAATTAGTCTAACCCATGCGTGCCAATCCCTCTCACCAAGATTGCTTTCAAAAGATAGGAGATCCTTTACAGCTTTTGAGCAAATTTCTTCACTTGGAATTGATAACTCCTTATTTATTGCTAACGTTAAACATTGAGTTTTGCACGCTCGTTCTAAATGATATGTGTAGAACATTGCTTCTTGTATAGTCCGACCACACGTTATAGATCCATGATTACGCATTAACATGACAAAATTTTCTTTCAGATCAGCTATTAACCTCTTTCCTTCTGTATCGCTAAGTGCTAGGGAATTATAATTATGGTAAGAGATTTTATTGTAAAAGTGCAGTGCCCATTGACTTATAGGAAGCAGCCCATCTTTGAGAGAAGAAACCGCTACAATAGAAGGTGTATGCAAGTGAAAAATTGCTTGAATATCTTTCCTTGCTTGATAAACAAAACCATGAATTATATAGCCAGTTCTATTATATTGATATTCTTTGCCTTCAATTACATCTCCATCAAATGATACTTTCATTAACGAACGTTCATCTACTTCATCAAAACGCATACCAAACGGATAAATATAAAACGACTTTTGATCTTCAGAACACACTGAAAGGTGAGTATATGTATGATCATCGAACTTAAGGTAGGACAAAATCTGATAGGCATAGACTAGATCCCTTTTTACTCTGCTCTTTGTTAACAACACAATCCTCTGTTAGAATCTTCTGAAGGTTTATACGCGAAAAGAGACTTGTAGTAAACTAATAAGTCTATGCCACTCTGTCTTACTTTCTGAATACCAAACACTTTTGTGTTGTAGCTTGCTTAAAAATAGTTATCGTTATTATAGAGTTTATATACAGAATTTATGTTTTTAAATTACATAATATCTTAACTACAAAAATAATTTTCTATATAATATTTCATATGTTTTAAAGCTTCATTTTTATGTTATTATAAATGTAAGTTCCAAGATTGAAAATAATATGGTAAATATTAACACAAAAAAACAGCCAGCAGGATTTTTCATATATCTCTCTGGTCTTTCTGGAAGTGGTAAACTTTCCACAGCAATAGAATTATCTAATATGATAGACGCATTAATTGTAAATAGCAAGTTCTATAACAATGTTCAAGCTTGCTCTATATACGATGGTGTCTTTGAACGTGATCAAATACCTAAAGAAGTTCAAGATAGAATATATGGCATTATGCAAATTATGCTTCAGGTAATAGAAAATTATCCGATTCACTCAAAAAATTACATATTTATTGATGAGTTGATGGAAAATAATGACCAGAACATGAGGATGTATGATTCAATAGTAAGGCTTAGTAAAAAAATGAACACAGAAATCCTTCCTGTGGTACTTAGGTGTGATCTACCGACATTACAAAAGCGTATTGCATTAAAAAGGCAAAGAAAAAATAGGAAGGTGATTAATCTAAATAGCATGATAGAGCAATGTAGGATTAACAATTTATTTACACCACCGAGTGCTATAGAGATAGAAAATTCAAATATGAGTATAAAAGAAGTAGCTCAAGAGATAGTAAACCAGATGCACAAGCTTAGCCAAATTGCGTGTATGCAAAAAAATAGTCTATAGCAATTTCATATACTGAGGCTCATTTAAATATAGAGCTTCAACTTCATTTAATTTTTGCTTGTTCTTCAGTCTATAATGAACTAATAGCCCTGCATGGCTAGCATTTAAATTGCAATCCATATGTGTACTGCTTGTAGCGTAACCAGGGTCACATGCTGCAGTTGGACCAGACAGCGGCAATAAATTGAAATCAAATAACTGTGTATAAAACCCTTGAGCATTTTTGATTATAGCTCTGATATTTTTTTTGCTATTTGCACAAAGCAAAGATATTGCGTAGGCTTGAACTTCCAGCGCACTAACCCCGTATAACGGCTTATTTGTAGCAAGATTTATACCCTGTGCAGCTGATATACCAACTCTAATTCCAGTGAAACTTCCTGGTCCAACTACTACCGCCAAATGATCTATTTTATCATAATTATAGTTGTGCTTATCAAATAAAGTACTTAGTATTTGAAAAAATGATTCTGCATGACTATTGCTGGTGGAATTCTGCTCTACAAAACAGTTACGATCATAATCAACTATTGCTATTGAACTACCAATACCTACAGTATCAATCGCTAAAATAGACATTACTTAAGCTTATCATATAGTTTTGAAAATATTATAGTAAAGGCACCATTACCCATAACATTTGCTGAAGTGATTATTGGATCAAACACTATATACAATGCTGTAATTAACGAAAGCATTTCTGGAGAGAATTTGAGATATTTCTCAAGAATAGGTAGCATTACCATAATTCCTCCTGCAGGCACTGCCACGATAGCAAACTTAAATAACAAAAAATAGAGAAGAAAAGTTACATAATCTATTGTGAACAATGAATAACCGGAGGCAATTATCATTGATAATATCATGATAAAAAAGCAATCACCTACTAAATGAAAGCTAGCAGTTATTGGTACAACAGACGATGCTATGTCAGGTTGCTTTACATTTTTTTTGCTTCCTTCAAGAGTAAGTGGCATAGTTGCATTACTAGACATTGTGCTCATTGCAGTAATAAATGCCGGTATCATATTGCCTATACTAGCTATCCAGCTTGTGATCTTGAATGAATTTGCTGCTCCATATAAGAGGAAAACATAAAGGTAGGTTGCAGATGCTATAATAATGAAAATTATTGAGTAATCCTTAAATATTATAGATAAAACTTGATCATGCTGCATTTTTAAAGCAAGCCCAAGTACAAATATTGGAATAATCGGCGTCAAAAACGTCTTCAAAAGAAAGAGAGTTAAATCTAACATTTTGTTCGAAAGCTCTTTGCTTTTCTTGGGTAGCAGTGTGGACACTACTATGCTGGACACAAATCCACAGGCAAGGGCATAAAAATTAGAAAGCAATGCAGGCAGCCTAAACGACCATAAGGGAACAATTGTTTCTTCATACGTTATATCTTGTATTGAATGAGTGTTTTGTATGATAAAATGCCCAACAGAATAAGCCATTAAACTTGAAGCCAGATTTGACAAGAAGATCATTATAATAAGTAACAATATGAACTTTATAGCTGACTGCTTAAGATTGTTAACACTGCTAAAGATTAACGCAAAAATAATAAAAGGCATTATAAATAGCAAAACCTCTTTTATACTCAGGATCGTTGAGTACAAGAAGGTTTTTGCTTCCATTGGAACTAAATGACCAAAGAATGCAACTGAAGTGATGACCGTGAGTAAGATTAATAGTTGTAGCACGTTCTTATATACCAATGTCCTATGGACATATATATGGTAAGTTAGTTGTTAAGTAAAGCAAAACTGTCTAAACTGCACAGCAAATGACGTAATGAAAGTAGCTGACACTGGAATGACAAAGAAGAGTGAAATTAGCACTCACTTATTATTCGTGTCGTTTTCAGTAAAAGCCTCCTCCCATGTGCCTTGAGTTGCTGCACGGCTATACTCTGTTACTCTATTTTCAAAGAAATTCGTATGTTCCACGCCATTTAGTATTTCATCAAGCCACGGAATAGGATTATCATTAACATCATATATGGACTCAAGACCTAATTGCATTAACCGTCTGTTTGCTACGTAGCGTATGTAATTGCGCACTTCTTCTGCAGATAGTCCTTCAACGTCTCCGAAATTAAAAGCAAGCTTTATAAACTCATCCTCAAGCTCAACAATAGTGCGGCATGCAGAATATAATTCCTCTTTAAACTCGTCGTCCCAAATTTCATTATTCTCTTTAATAAATGTATTAAACAACATGATAATTGAATTGGTGTGCAAAGTTTCATCACGGGCTGACCAGGCAATTATTTGTCCCATGCCTTTCATTTTTCCAAAGCGTTGAAAATTGAGCAAAATTGCAAATGATGCGAATAACTGCAACCCCTCGGTAAATGCACCAAACACCGCTAGAGTTTTAGCTACATGTTTTTTATCGTGTTTTTTGCTTTCCTCGAATTCTAACATGTATTCATACTTCTTTCTCATAGCATCATACTTTAAGAATGCTTGATACTCGCTTTCTGGCATGCCAATTGTGTCTAAAAGATAAGAATAAGCTGCAATGTGTATAGTTTCCATATTGGAAAAGCTTGCAAGCATCATGCATATTTCCGTTGGCTTAAATATATTTGAATAATGCCTCATGTAGCAGTTATTTACTTCAATGTCTGCCTGAGTAAAAAATCTAAAGATCTGGGTTAGTAGATTTTTTTCTACACTTGAAAGTTTAGTTTTCCAATCCTTTACGTCATCAGCAAGCGGAACTTCCTCAGGTATCCAATGGATTCTTTGTTGCTGCAGCCACGCATCATACGCCCAAGAGTAATTAAAAGGTTTGTATATTGGATCTGCTTCTAACAATGACATAAGACACCTATTATTTTCTAAAGTAAATATTATATTAAGTGATATTGAGAATCAGTCAATTTAACTTTTTTGAAATTTGACGGCAGATAATTTATTAGTGTACTATAGCTTCAAGTAATTTATCAACAGAAATGCGAGTATTAATATCTTTTATTTTATTATTTACAGTGAGCTGCACTCACACTATTCACAATCACGGAGCTCCTGGCATTAGTGTTGAATTGTGGAGCAAGATAAAAGTAGGTGACGATAAAGAAAAAGTGGTTCACACTTTAGGATCACCAACATTAGTATCAAAGTTCGATGACAATGTTTGGTACTATGTCTCATATGAAATTAAACAAGCCAATTTTTTAGGAAAAAGGAAGTATAGTAGTAAGTCTCTGCAAATTTCATTCGACCAGGACGGTAAAGTTGAAGATACAAAAGAAACTGACATCTTAGAGAGATCTTTGGCTGTTTCTGATTGAAAGTTTGCTCAGATCTTCCTACGTCATACCGCGGTTCATTCCATAACTGTACGAACATTGCGATTTGGGCCTACCAGAAGGGTGTCATGAAAGTAGCTGACACTAGTTCCTTTATGACGGCAGTGCCCAGACTACTTGGATCCAGGAAACTTAATTGCAAGTAATGCATTGGGTTTGGTAAGTATGGGTTTTGCGTTATAGAATGAAGCACTTTTGGTGAATTTGTAAAGAAAACTGGATCCAAGTGGGCTTTGTTGCATCGCTCTTCGGATAGTAGGTAACGCACAATAAATTTATGAAGCTATCTCAAATTTAGCCATACCAATATCAGTGAACTTATTGAGCAAATAGCATTTA
>NZ_JAPQLF010000063.1:5899-6102 GCF_028982105.1 Wolbachia endosymbiont of Drosophila bicornuta
TATTCCTAAAACTAAACCCGAATGTTTGTTTCAGTCGCGAGAAAAAACTTTCTATATAAGATCTTTTTCCATAACTCATCTCTTTTTTCCACTTCTTTATACCATCTTCATCATATGACTTTATGAGCTTGACTGCAGAATTTCTCTCAGCCATATAGTCTAACTTTGGATGCTCTGCTGCGTTGTTTTTCGGAGGAATTTTC
>NZ_JAPQLF010000064.1:0-5838 GCF_028982105.1 Wolbachia endosymbiont of Drosophila bicornuta
TAGAAGCTTGATGTATTTTTTGAATATCTGCTAGAAGCCCTTCTTTTGCTAATTCTTTACTGCTTTTTTCCTTAGCAACCAATACCACCAGTACAAAACCCTACATAGTTCCTGTGTTTTATAGCAATTTCTATATAAAAGAATACTTTACTCTTTTTCTTTGCCCAGGGCTTTTTTTAAAATGTCTCTTTCTCTTGTTAGTTCTTTTTTTAGATCAAATCTTTCTTTGTCATAAGGAGCCTTTGCCTGGAAATGCGTATGCTCCAGACATTTTTCCATCATATTTTCTTACTTAACATACTGCCATCTATACCTAGATCTTTTGCTATTT
Organism: Wolbachia endosymbiont of Drosophila bicornuta; assembly: GCF_028982105.1. NCBI lineage: Bacteria > Pseudomonadati > Pseudomonadota > Alphaproteobacteria > Rickettsiales > Anaplasmataceae > Wolbachia > Wolbachia endosymbiont of Drosophila bicornuta. The sequence goes on from NZ_JAPQLF010000064.1 coordinate 332, forward strand.
TTGTACTTGCTTGACCTGTTTCTTTAACCAGCTTAACAGCTTCTAATTTGAATTCTGCTGTATATTCTCTTCTATTTGTCATATTTTGAAAAAACGTTTTATTTTACTCCAAAAACGTTTTAACTTTCTCTCTACTTTTTCTGGACTACTCCGAATCGGTTGACAGATTGGACGTTTGATAAGCATAATTTGGAGCTTCTTGTGTAATGACTATATCATGAGCGTGACTCTCTCTTAATCCTGATGCAGTAGTAGTAACAAATTTACAATTTTTTTTCATCTCTTCTATATTCCTATTACCAGTATACCCCATTGCAGCTTGCAATCCGCCAATCAATTGATGGATTACTCCTGAAGCTGGACCTTTGAATGGAACTCTTCCTTCCACTCCTTGTGGAACTAATTTGAGTTTTGAATCTTTATCTTGAAAATAACGGCTAGCTGAACCTCGTTTCATTGCACTAATAGATCCCATTCCTCGATAGCCTTTATATGCTCTGCCCTTATACATAATAATCTCACCTGGGCTTTCGTCAGTGCCAGCAAAAATCGAACCAATCATCACAGAGTCAGCACCAGCTGCAATAGCTTTTGCAACATCTCCTGAGTATTTTACCCCACCATCAGCAATTAGTCTGACGTTTCTTGCTCTACACGCCTCTGCAACATTCTTGATTGCAGAGAATTGTGGCACACCAACACCTGTAACTATTCTGGTTGTACAGATTGATCCTGGTCCTATTCCAACCTTCACTGCATCAACACCCGCATCAATCAACGCTTCAGCAGCCTCCTTTGTTGCAATGTTTCCGCCAATTAATTGCGTATTAGGATACATCTTTTTTATTTCCCTAATGGTATTGATAACGTTTTCGGAATGACCGTGAGCAGTATCCACAACAACTACATCAACTTCTTCTCCGATCAAAGCTTCACATCTTTCTATACCATCTTTTTTACCAGTGCCAATTGCAGCGGCAACTCTTAGCCGCCCTTTACTGTCTTTACATGAATTTGGGTATCTATTGTATTTTTCAATGTCTTTAACCGTAATTAAACCTATACAACAAGAATTTTCATCTACGACCAAAAGCTTTTCTATTCTATTTTCATGCAACAATTTCATTGCTGAGGCACTATTCACTCCCTGCTCCCGCACTGTCACTAACTTATCTTTTGTCATCACTTCGGAAACTTTTACATTCATGTTCTGGTCTTCAATAAATCTCACATCTCGGTTAGTTAAAATTCCAACTAACTTGCGTTGATCGACTACAGGAATGCCAGAATAATTGTGCTCTCTCATTAATGAAATTGCTTCCGCAACTGTTTTATCCGGTGAAATCGTAATTGGGTTATACACGATCCAACTTTCATATTTTTTCACCCTTCTTACTTCTAAAACTTGTTCATCCATTGATAAATTCTTATGTATGCAACCTATCCCTCCATGTTGGGCAATAGCTATTGCAAAGTCCGATTCAGTAACAGTATCCATTGCAGAGGATATGAGAGGGATATTTAGTTCCATACTATTTGTTAAATAAGTTTTTGTATCTGCATCGCAAGGCAATATATTAGAATAGGCTGGCAAAAGAAGTATATCGTCAAACGAATAACAAGCTTCCATTTTTTTCATAGGCTTTATTTAAAGCTTATACGCCAATTAATTAAATTGCAATAGGCAAAATTAGCTAGGAGCCCTTAATTGTATAGCTCTAACTGTTTTTAGGAGATAGAAAAGCTATATGGTTGCTAATACATTTTATTGCAAAATAAGCATTCTACATTATTTGCCAGCAAACAAAACTGCTCAATAGTTAAGTTTTCTGGACGCTGGTTTCCGCTCAATTTAGCGTTTTCAAGGACAGTTTCAGCGTGGTCCGTTATATTTTGCAAGCTATTTCTCAGCATCTTTCTTCTTTGAGCAAAAACAGCACGTGTTAATTTTATTAAGGTTTCCAAGTTTACTACAAACTTTGGGGTAGGCAAAGGATTTACTGTAATTACTGAAGAATGTATTTTTGGTCTTGGAAAAAACTCTTTAGGTTCAATATCAAATTCCTTTTTTATATCACATAGTAACTGGCTTAGCACTGATAAGGAACCATAATCTTTAGAATTGGGTCTTGCCGTAATGCGATCTGCTACCTCTTTTTGAAACATTAATGTCAAGTTCGTAAAAAATTTTATATTATTTAACCACTTTAAAAATAACACTACCGAGATATTGTAAGGCAAGTTAGCAATAACTTTAACTGGGCGCTCTATCAGCTCTTCTTCTGTAACATGCAGTGCATCCGCTTCTATAATTCTATACTTTCCTTGATGCTCATTTAGCAGTTGGTCATGGTGTTTTACTAAATCTCTATCTTTTTCTATAGAAAGTAGAGACTTTGGATTATGCACCAATATTTCTCTTGTTAATGCACCATATCCAGGACCAATTTCAATGACATTAAAATTTTCCAGACTACCAGCTAAAGCGACGACTTTTTTTGTTATCTCACTCGATAAAATAAAATTTTGCCCTAGACTCTTTTTTGGCTTCAGTAAAAATTTTTTCATATTATTTTCATTATACAGTATTTTAAAAATTAGTTGACGAAAATTCATTGATAATTGTATATTATTAATGTGTTTAACGCCGGCTTAGCTCAATTGGTAGAGCAACTGACTTGTAATCAGTAGGTTGTCAGTTCAAGTCCGACAGCCGGCACTCTCGCTCATATAAGTAAAGTTGATGTCCTTTTTAATAGTAGCAAATTGGAAAATGAATGGAATGCGTTCTTCATTTGTTGACTTTATAGGCAAACTTAACGACAAGAGCAACGAAATTACCTCTAAATTAGTAATTTGCCCTCCTTTTACGTCATTTCCAAGCAGTATAGAGTTGAACAATAATATTAATATAGGAGCACAGAATTGCCATCAGAAAAAGTCAGGTTCTTACACAGGTGAAATTAGCGCAGAAATGTTAAAAGAACTAGGGTGTACTTACGTAATACTGGGGCATTCTGAAAGGGCTAATGAAAAAGATAGTGAAATAAAACTTAAGTCCAAAACATCAATAGAATTAGGCTTACACCCAATTATCTGTGTAGGTGAAAATTCAGAAGATTATAAAAGTGGAAAAACAAATGAGGTAATAGAATATCAATGTAAAAACCGTTTGCCAACACATGGTAAATATACCGTAGCATATGAGCCAATATGGGCAATAGGTACAGGTCATATGCCAAATAATGATGCAATTACTGAGGTGATAGAGGTAATAAAATTGTGTACTGGTAAAAAACACATTATATATGGTGGTTCAGTTAGTTCAGAAAATATAGAAAATTTGTTAAATATTTCAAATTTATCAGGAGTTTTAATTGGCAGTGCAAGCTTAGATTTCGATCACTTTTATAAAATTATACAACAAGTTGAAAAAAAGTTTTCTCTTATCAATTCTAAAATCAGCAACTAAGAATCCTATGATAAATGTCATCATCCCAGTGTCAAGCATATATCTGTACGAACATCTAGTATAGCTAAAGTAATCTAGAAAATTAACGATATTTTATTCCCCGGTGAACGCTCTATTTTGTTTTCCAACTCTAGTTCCAAAAGAGCCATTAGAGCTATGTTGGCAGAAAGTCCGCTTGCTAATATAAGTTCATCTATATCAACAGGTACAGAGTTATAGCTCTTTTTACAATAATCCGAACAGATCATAATATGCTACTGCTCTACCATAGCCATAAGCACATATCTTATCCTATTCGGACTATTGCGAGAAGTGCTATAATATGATCAACTATAACAGATTTTGCCTGTTGTAATTTTTCTTGTTTTTGGTTAACAAAATGGTGCTCAACATCAAATAGGTTTTTTTGCTGCGGAGGTAAACTAAACCTAATACTCTCTATTATGTCATCATTATTTCATCAGCGGATTCGATAAGCTTAGCACCGTTTTTAATTAAATAATTACTACCGCTACAGCGTGAATCTAAAGGGAAACCAGAAACTGCAAACACCTCTCTCCCTTGATTTAAAGCAAAATCTGCTGTTATTAGAGAGCCAGAACGTTTCGATGCTTCAATCACTGCAACACCCAGCGATAGACCAGATATAATTCGATTCCTCTGAGGAAAATATTGAGGCTTTGGTTTAGTAGCAAATGGAAGCTCAGTAATTACTAACCCACCGTTCCCAGTGATTTTTTTGTATAGATCAAAATTCTCTTTTGGATACACCACATCAATTCCGCTTGCTGTAACAGAAATAGTGGGATGATTTTTGTATATTACACTGTTTGCTGCAGTATCGATTCCTTTTGCAAGTCCAGAAACAATAACAAAACCAGCTTCGCTTAAATCAAGTGCCAACTTATTGGCAAAATTTCTTCCATTCATTGAAGAGTTACGCCCACCGATTATTGCAATTATCTCACGGCTTAATAATGATATATCACCAAGCGCAGTTATTACAGGAGGACAACTAGAGATATTTCTTAAAAGATCAGGGTAATCTGGGTCACATGCGGGTATAATTTTAGCTCCAATTCTTTCTGCATTATTGATTTCTTCTCGTGCATCTTGAATGCCATACACCTTATTATTAGCCACCCTATTGAGATATTTCAACACCTCATCTAGCGATCCATGTGTTCTTAGTATACTAAAAAACTTTATTGGTCCTATAGTTCTAGCCAAGCTTAACCATACTTCTAATTCTTTGTTGTTCAATTTATTTATCTTCATAAAAGACTTGAATTTCTTATCAATTTAGTGTACCCAAGATAATACAAATATACAGTGTTTTATGACGCATTTTGTTACAGACAAATGCATAAAATGTAAATATACAGACTGCGTGGAAGTATGTCCCGTTGACTGCTTCTATGAAGGCAAAAACATGCTCGTGATTAACCCAGATGAATGTATTGATTGCGGAGTGTGCATACCTGAGTGTCCAGTAGACGCAATTGTAACTGATGATTCCATAAAAGATATTTTAGAACTAGATGAAGAGTTGCTGAGCAGCGAACAAAAAACTTTCAAGTTATTTTACGATATAAATGTAGAATACTCACAAAAGTGGCCAAATATCACAGCTAAAAAGCAACCCCTCTATACTGCAGAAGAGTATAAGGAAAAAAAGGATAAAACAGCTTATTTTGACGAAAATTTAGAGTAATATTAACAAAGAAAAAGATCAGACTCCTTGCATAACCATATGAAAAACTAGCAACTCACTCTTTTTTGTCATTCCAACGCGTGACGGACAATCGTACGAACATTGCAATTTGCAGGTGGCAGATGGTGTCATGCAAGTAGCTCTCCTTTGTCATCCGAGCCACTATGATGTCATTCCAGTGCTCTGACTACTTGGATCCAGAAAAAAAGATGATGTCATCCAAGTAGCTGACACTGGTTCCTTTATGACGGTGTCATCCCAGTGCCCAGACACTGGGATGGCTTTGTTGCATAGCAACTGAAAAAATCTGGTGGCTACTGA
>NZ_JAPQLF010000065.1:0-6255 GCF_028982105.1 Wolbachia endosymbiont of Drosophila bicornuta
TAGTTGCCCACCAATTGTCATACCAACTGCACCAATTATCTGCGGAGTAATTTCATAATCAACACCTAACTTTAGTTTATAGGAAATAGAACTCAGTATTTTATCTACTACAGATGAACCAGCAGCTTCACCACCTGATTCTGGAGCACCTTGTGTTTCTTCTTCCTTTTCTTTTTCTTCTTGTGAACTATCGCCATCACCATCAACTGTATCACTAACACCAAAGCCAAAAGGTGTTATTTGGAGATATCCTCCTAAACCTACGCTGACATATAGTTTAACGGGATCAATATCAAGGTCAGGATAGAAGCGGTAGTTTGCCAATAAGCTAGCTCCTATGCTCTTTAATGACTTAATATTACTGAGAACCTCAAGTTCAAATTTAGAGTTTTGGTCATAATGGTAACCAAGAACAACACCAGGTTTCATTTTAAAGCCACCACCCCAACCAGCACCAAAGTTTAAACCTGCATAGTATAGCTCTTTTTACAATAATCCGAACAGATCATAATATGCTACTGCTCTACCATAGCCATAAGCACATATCTTATCCTATTCGGACTATTGCGAGAAGTGCTATACTTATCTTCTGACTTACTTGCACTATTACTAGCTGCACCTGCTAGAGATGAAGTAAGCAACACAGCCAAAACGCACAATCTCTTTATTTTCATATAACTCCTCATACAAAAAAATATATAATGCATAAGTATATATCCTTTATATTAAAAAAGATATAACTATATGTCAAAAAAAGTATAGCCATAAAATCAGATTATATAAAACGTACTACTCAGGTCTTTTATATAACTATATTTACTATCTTATTTGGTACAGCATATACAGTGCGAACTTTGCTTTGATCGATCTTACTGGACACAGAGTCTATCGCTATTTTCTTCAATTCTTCTTGAGGTAAGTTAATTCCCACCTTGATTGTTGTACGTAATTTTCCATTGATTTGCACTGCTATAGTTACCGTATCGTCAACTAATAATGATTCATCAGCTTTTGGCCAAGGTTGACCTCCTATTTCTTGCCATAGGCTTTCAGCTAGATGTGGTATGAATGGTTCGATTACTCTGATTAATATACATATACCTTCATCAATAAGAGATTTTCCAGTTTTTACGTCTATTTCAGCTATTAAATTCGTCATCTCACGAAATTTTGCCACTACACAGTTTAATCTGCAGTTTTCCAAGTCATCTGTAAGTCCGTGTAAGAGTTTATGAATTTTTTTTCTGTACTCTAGAAGTCCACCCGTAACATTTTCATTATCATAGTGTATATTTACAGGTCTTAGCTGCATGACCATACGCCACAATTTATTTACATAACGAGAACAACCTTCCACACCATCATCGGACCATTCCATATCTTTCTCCGGAGGAGTGTCGGACAACACAAACAAGCGAGCAGTATCAGCACCATACTTTTCTATGATAAAGTTTGGGTCAACTGTATTCTTTTTCGATTTGCTCATTTTTTCAACTTTGCCCACTTGAACTTTTGCACCTCGCGCTATTAATTCTTTTGCTTCTGCGGGAAATAGCCACTTACCATTTTCGTCTTTATAAGTTGCATGGCAGACCATTCCTTGAGTGATTAAAGTAGAGAAAGGCTCTTTAATATCAAAATAGCCACATTTGGTTAAAGCACGGCAGAAAAATCTTGAATAAAGCAAATGCAGAATTGCATGTTCTATCCCACCTATATAATAATCAACAGGCATAAAACGATTACATGCATCTTTGTCTATTGATTTATCTTCACTACAGAATGCAGCAAAATACCAGGAAGATTCAAAAAAGGTGTCGAATGTATCAGTTTCACGCTCTGCTTGCTTTCCGCACTTTGGACAATCAACAAATTTCCAAGTTGGGTGCTTATCCAGCGGATTGCCACCACTTGTAAATTCTACATCTATTGGTAGAACTACAGGAAGGTCTTTTTCTGGCACTGGAACAGTTCCGCAATCTTTGCAATATATGATAGGTATAGGGCATCCCCAATAACGCTGCCTTGAAACTCCCCAATCGTGCAAACGATAGTTTATTGTTTTTTTGCCTATTTTTTTTTCTTCAAATTTTTTAACTATGGCTTCCTTTGCTTCACTAACAATTAATCCGTTTAAGAATTCGGAGTTAAACATTGTCCCGTCTCCAGTATACGCCTCCTTTGTCATCTGAGTAGCTTGACACTGGGATCCATTGTAAGAATTCTGGTCACGCGCTGGAATGACACCTAAGTGGGCTGAAGAAATAACGGGAATTATCGGCAAATTATATTTCTGTGCAAATTCAAAGTCACGCTGATCATGTGCAGGGCAACCAAAAATCGCGCCTTCCCCATATTCCATCAACACAAAATTCGCTATGTAAAGCGGCAATTCCTTATCAAGAAATGGATGTTTGACGTTTAATCCGGTGTAAACTCCTATTTTTTCATCGTTCTCTCTTTTCGATTTTATTTCCTGGATCCCAGTGTCAAGCACTGGGATGACAACAGAAGAACCATTCTTTAATTCCTGCACAATAGGATGCTCTGCTGCCACTGCACAAAAAGAAGCCCCAAACAAAGTATGAGGATAAGTTGTAAAAACTTTTAATTTCTTATTCAGGCCAACTACTTCAAACTCTATAGTTGCTCCTTCAGATTTTCCTATCCAACGCTCCTGCATTGTTTTGACTTTTTCTGGCCAATTTTTCAAACTTTGCAGGCACTTGAGTAAATCTTCAGCGAAATCAGTAATCTTTAAAAACCATTGGGACAACTTACGTTTTTCAACAACTGCACCTGATCGCCATCCTTTTCCATCAACCACCTGTTCATTTGCAAGCACTGTTTGGTCCACTGGATCCCAGTTAACCCATGATTCTTTTCGATAGGCAAGCCCATGCTTTAAAAAATCCAGGAAAAATTTTTGTTCATGTTTGTAATAATCAGGCTCACATGTGGAGAGTTCACGCTCCCAATTATAAGAAAGACCTATAGATTTCAACTGTGTACGCATATTATCTATATTCTCTTTTGTCCATGTTTCGGGGCTAATATTGTTATCCCTTGCTGCATTCTCAGCTGGTAATCCAAACGCATCCCAGCCAATTGGATGCAAAACCTCAAATCCATTAGCTCTCTTGTAACGCGCTATCACATCCCCTATTGCATAGTTACGTAAGTGTCCCATATGAATTTTACCAGATGGATATGGAAACATTTCCAACACGTAACACTTTTCTTGTTTACCACTCTTGCTTACAGAAAAATCCCATTTATCTTGATAAAATTTTTCAACACTTTTAAAATCATATTTCATATAAATCCAAATTCAATTACAGTTCATATGCATCAAAGGATCAACCGCTTGGCCATTATGTCGTATTGTGAAACACATCTGTGGATCTTTATCTTGTGTGCTTGATTTACCTGCAGATCCAATTACTTGACCTTGCTTTACTTTGTCGCCAATTTCAACATGTATGTTTTTTAAATAGGAGTACACAGTCATGTAATTATCTTTGTGTTCCACTATAATTAAATTCCCATACCATCTCAGCCCTTTGCCTACATATATCACTTTGCCTGGTGCAGAGGAAACTACGTTCGTTCCATTTTGAGCAGCAATTTTTATGCCATCCTTACACATTTCATCAGAAGAGGTAGCTGAACCTTTAACTGGCATTACAAATTTACAATTTACCCCCACATTTTGTGTATTATTGTTATCTTTGTATATCCTATTTATGATGGCTTTTCTACTTTCTTTTTGCACTGAAGGCTCCCTAATTAAATGGTACTCTCTTGTATATTCCAGATCTCTTTTTCCGTAAAATTCTTCGCCTTTAAGCAGCACAGGTGCAGGTTTTTGCAGGCCACAGCCTATTAATATTGCTAATAACATAAGAAATGAGGCTATATGCCACATTTTAAACTCTCACAAAACTCCAAAATTTTAGCGAGACGCAGTGTTTCACGCCTGCTTGTTACTTTCCTCGTTATTTATTTTACTAGTTAAATAGTCCCTCAAATCGGTGAGTTCTTGCAACAAATTCTTTGTGACTTTTATATCATTACCAAATTCTTTTTGCACTCCTTTTATTGTATATCCTTTATCATATAGCATGTATTTTACTTTCTTTATGGCCTCTATACACTTGCGATCATATAGCCTTCTTCCTTTACGCTTTGTAGGCTTAATTTGATGAAATTGACCTTCCCAAAATCTCAAAACATGCTGTTCCAAACGTAGCTCTTCAGCTACTTCCCCAATCGTATAAAATAATTTTTCCTTGTTCATTAATTATTGATTGATTTTTTTATAATTTTTGAAGGCCTAAAAGAAACTGAATTTCTTGCCTGAATCATCACTTTCTCCGATGTATTTGGTATATTTCCTGGTCTTTCCTTCTTTTTCTTAACCAAGAATGTTCCAAATGACGATATTTTTACTATTCCATCCTTTACCAAGCTTGTCTTTATTTCGTCCAATATATCATCTATTATCGAAACAGAGTCTTCCTTTGATAATCCTATTTCTTGGTTTATATCTCCAGCTATCGTTGCCTTAGTTACTGTTGTGTCTTTTGTTGTAACGTGATCCATTATTGATAAATATTACAATACGTAAATATAATATAGCAATCGACTCGAGATTCAGCTACTTTATTTTTTAGAGTATGTCCCTTTTGTTGCATAATTTAAAATACCGGCAACTATCAATATCGCAAATATTGCAAAAAGTGCCATTTTATGATCTGTAAAAAGTGCTAACATTGACACTATAACTCCACTGCCAATAAACATAAATCCATTGATAATGGATGATGATGTGCTGATGTATTTTCGTTTCACAATCTCGCTGCCGACAGTAAAATTAAGCATATGTCCTCCCGCAAAAAACCCGAACATTAACATACAAAAGTACACAACGTGGACTGTTATAGCACTTCTCGCAATAGTCCGAATAGGATAAGATATGTGCTTATGGCTATGGTAGAGCAGTAGCATATTATGATCTGTTCGGATTATTGTAAAAAGAGCTATAAATGGCTGTATAGTAAAATAATAATTGAGACGCCTTGCAATAAAGCAAAAGCAGAAATTACATGTTTCCTATTTTTAAATAAGTTTGAGATTCGATCTGCAATTGGAGCACCAACTGCAAGACCAAGCCATAGTATTGCAGTTGCTATACCTGACTCCATTGCATTGAGTTCTGAGTTGCCCAGTAACCTTGGAGCCCACAAGGTATTAAGTGCTAAAAATGTTCCAAAAGTAATAGCACCCACCACTGAAGTTATCCAGATATCTCTTAATTTTAGCACTGTTAATATAGAGCACATTACTGTCTTCATAGAGCTTTTTATTGTGCGCTTTTCTGAGCTGCTTTCTGGAAGTGTGTTTGGACAAAAAAGCGTAAGTACAAATATCAACACACCAAATAGTATTATGCATACAATCAGATTTTTCCAATATGCATCTTCGGCAAGCAAGTTAGAGAACAGTATTTGAATTACCAAAGCAGAAAGGCTTGAAATTGTCTGCACTAGTGAAAACATTAGTCCAAATTGGGCAGCGGAAAAACATATGCTACTTGTGTGAGCAGCACCAATAAAACCAAATGATGCTCCAGTTGCAATCAACACTTGAGACAAAATCAAATGGGAGAAATTGTCACTACTAATAAGGACAAAAAACCCCAAGATCATAGTTGATAACGAGAAAAAATAAATTTTTTTACTGGAAAAAACATTAAACGTTGCTCCACTAAAAAATTGTAAGATGGCGAAAGTCCAAGTATATGCTGAATTAGCCAGTGCAACTTGCGCGATTGTAAGTCCAAGTTCCTTTTCGAGATTTACACTTATAAAGGTATAAATTATCTGCATGTTGCTGAATATAACAACCAAGTTACTAATCAGCCAAATGAACCAAGCCTTAGCTCTGCTTTCCATAAGATTTGTTTTTATAAGTAATCTATTAGAAATTTAACACTAAGTCTCTTTTTAAGCTATTGTTTCCTGACTACTGTTATAGCTAACCCAAAAAACGGTTTCCCTACGTCATGCCGCCGCGGTATCTCTTAGCCGCTAACAAGCAGCGGGATGACGATTGTCAGGGTGTCATCCCAGCGCCACTATGATGTCATCCGAGTAGCCAACACTGGTTTCCATCCAAGACGGTGTCATTCCAGTGCTTGACACTGGAATGGCTTTGTTGCATCGCTCTTCGGATAGTAGGTAACGCACAATA
>NZ_JAPQLF010000065.1:6460-6663 GCF_028982105.1 Wolbachia endosymbiont of Drosophila bicornuta
TATTCCTAAAACTAAACCCGAATGTTTGTTTCAGTCGCGAGAAAAAACTTTCTATATAAGATCTTTTTCCATAACTCATCTCTTTTTTCCACTTCTTTATACCATCTTCATCATATGACTTTATGAGCTTGACTGCAGAATTTCTCTCAGCCATATAGTCTAACTTTGGATGCTCTGCTGCGTTGTTTTTCGGAGGAATTTTC
>NZ_JAPQLF010000066.1:0-3884 GCF_028982105.1 Wolbachia endosymbiont of Drosophila bicornuta
ATAGCTTCATAAATTTATTGTGCGTTACCTACTATCCGAAGAGCGATGCAACAAAGCCCACTGGGATCCATCTTATTTTTATAATGGAAATTATAGCACTTCTCGCAATAGTCCGAATAGGATAAGATATGTGCTTATGGCTATGGTAGAGCAGTAGCATATTATGATCTGTTCGGATTATTGTAAAAAGAGCTATAGTTTAACGTATGCTCCTAAAATCTGTTGTCCATTGCACAATTTGCAAATATTTTTATACCTGGACCCCAGTGTCAAGCACTGGGATGACACCTTTGTGTTTGAGGCAAAACAGGCTATAACATTTAACATACTGCCCTCGCAAACAAATGTTCGTACAGTTGTGTATCAGCTACTTGGATGACACCACCCCTAGTGGGCACTGCCCTTAAATCATAATGGATAACAGGGTTATAAGCTCTGAACATTAATAATAAGGTCTATTCTTTTTTAACCTGAGTGCAATTGCGTCTTCCCAAATTTCACCATTACGCAATAACTTTTCTTTATTGTACATTAGCTCCTCTCTCGTTTCAGTAGCAAATTCAAAGTTAGGACCCTCCACAATTGCATCAACTGGACATGCCTCTTGGCAAAGCCCGCAGTATATGCATTTTGTCATGTCAATATCATAGCGTGTGGTGCGACGACTACCGTCTTCTCTTTCCTCTGCTTCAATAACTATTGCTTGAGCAGGGCAGATAACTTCGCATAATTTACAAGCTATGCACCGTTCTTCACCGTTTGGATACCTACGCAACGCATGCTCACCACGAAACCTTGGACTTAAAGGGCCCTTCTCCATAGGATATCTTAACGTAACCTTTGGTTTGAACATATATTTCAATGTAATAGCAAACCCTTTGATTAACTCTGCAAAAGACCAATACCAAGCTAATTTCTTGAGCATAAAATATTTAAAACTTGTGTCAGTCACTATAAATCATATTATCAGTTTTCAAAATAAATATTTTCACCTGGGTGACTTTTACAGCTTTTCTATATAATACATTCACTAGTATGATAGTACTGCATTAATATAAACTAGCAAGATAGATAAAAATTTTGAATATTTTCAAATTAGGTATTTTGGTTTCTTAAGTGTAATATTGCTAAGTAGTTTATATAAATAATGACAAACACAAATGAAACTATTTTCGCTTTATCGACCGTATTTGGTAAGTCAGGAGTTGCAGTAATTAGAATTTCAGGCAACTATGCGCTTAAAGCTTTAAATCATTTTCATATTAAGAAAGAAATTAAACCAAGATTTGCTACTTTAGTTGATCTATATGATGATTTCAATCAATTGATAGATAATGGAATAATCATCTATTTCCCTGCTCCAAACAGTTTCACTGGCGAGAATGTTATAGAGTTACAAGTGCATGGAAGTAAGGCAGTCATAAAAATCATCTTGGAGGAATTATCAAAAATTTTCGTTATGGCCATGCCTGGAGAATTCTCACTTAGGGCTTTTCTAAATGGTAAATTTGACTTAACTCAAATAGAAGGAATTGCAGACTTAATTGATGCTGAGACGAAAATGCAAGCTAAACAAGCGATTAAGCAGATATCAGGAGAATTGGAGAGACTATACAGCAATTGGAGGCAAAGATTAATAACGATACAATCCAAAATCGAAGCATATATAGACTTTCCAGAGGATGTTTGGACAGAAAAAAATGAATTGGAAAAAATTAATAATGAAGTGCGAGCTCTTGTGCGGTTGATACAAGAGCATTTAAATGATAATAGACGGGGTGAAAGGTTGCGTGAGGGTTTACATGTTGTAATAACTGGTAAACCAAATGTCGGTAAATCAACTCTGTTTAATTTCTTAGCCAAGCGTGATATTGCTATTGTTTCTGAATATGCAGGCACAACAAGAGATATACTTGAAGCTCATATTGACATTGGCGGATACCCAATCATTCTCTCTGATACTGCTGGAATTCGTGAGAGTTCAGATCCAATAGAATCAGAAGGTATAAGTCGAGCGAAAAAGAGGTCTTTTGAAGCTGATTTAAGAATAGAACTGTTTCCTTTTGAACAGCGTCATAATATCAATTGCAACGTTGTAAATAGCGATACTATTTATGTATTGAGCAAAGCTGACGATGTTATCAATAATCACAATATAAAAATTAATGGCATAGATTTTCTACCTATTTCTATTTTAAAGGGAATAGGTACAAACAAATTGATCTCTCTCATAAAAGAGAAGGCAGAGGAAAAATTTGGGCATGGTAGAGACACTCCTGTAATCACTCGGCAAAGACATAGGAATCACATGCAGAAAGCACTGGAACATTTACAACGTTTTAATATCGATAATCCAATTGAGTTGATATCTGAAGATTTGAGGCTTGCTGCATTTGAACTTGGTGCGGTGATTGGAATTATTAATGTTGAGGAAATATTGAGTAGTGTGTTTAGCAACTTTTGCGTGGGCAAGTAAAGCTTTTATAGATTGCTTAAAATCAAATGTTGTGATAGAAAAGAAATGGACGGATGGCCGAGCGGTTTAAGGCACCAGTCTTGAAAACTGACGTACGTGATGAGCGTACCATGGGTTCGAATCCCATTCCGTCCGCACAGCATCTCGCTATGCTAGCTGATTTTTAGAGCTTATTTGGACTATGTGGTTCATAACGCTGGAAATCTTATCTAATCTAGCCACATCTTTTAAAAATACGTCCCTTTGTAAATTGACCTTATTAGCGAAGAAAGCTAATATCTATAAATAGATTACCATCTGAATATGAAAACCGATATAGTAATAATAGGTGCAGGACCTGTTGGAATATTCACTGCTTTTCAAGCGGGAATGCTTGATATGAGATGTCATGTAATAGATGTTTTGGATCAAGCAGGAGGACAATGCACAGCTCTTTACCCAGAAAAGCCAATATACGATATACCTGGTTATCCTGTAATTACTGCCCAAAAATTAATTGAGCAGCTAATGGAGCAAGCTTCGCCATTTAAGCCTATTTACCATTTAAGTCAAAAAGTAGAAAAGATTTCAAATAACGAAGGTGAAAACTTTACTATCATAACGAGCATAGGTACAGAGGTAAAATGTAAGGCTGTTATTGTTGCTGCAGGTAATGGAATGTTTGAACCTAACCGTCCACCCTTAAGTGGTATATTAGAATATGAAAATAAATCTGTATTTTACAGTGTAAATAAAATTTCTGATTTTCAGGATAAAACTATAGTCATTGCAGGGGGGGGTGATTCTGCAGCTGATTGGACTGTAGAACTTTCTAAAGTTGCAAAAAAAATTTATGTGATACATAGGAGAAAGGAATTTCGCTGCACTCCTGAAACTAGAAATAAATTAGAATCACTTGAAATTGATGGAAAAATAGAACTGGTAGTGCCATATCAATTACACGAACTAGCAGGAGGTAATGGGCAATTGAGCACAGTGATAGTAAAAAACATTGCCTCTAAGGAAGAAAAAGAAATATCCGCTGATTTTTTGCTGCCATTTTTTGGATTGTCAATGAATCTTGGTCCAATAAACAATTGGGGTATACAGTTAGAACATAGCCGCATAGTTGTCGACCCAGCTACACTTAAAACCAGTAGAGATAGGATATATGCAATCGGAGATATAGCTATTTATTCAGGCAAACTAAAATTAATACTAAATGGTTTTGCTGAGAGCGCCATGGCTTGTTATGACATATACAAAGTAATCCACAACTCTCCAGTCAATTTTCAATATTCAACTTCAAAGGGAATTCACGGGAAAGAAAAACTTCCTTGACAAACCTTGCCAGCTCCCTTATCATGAAACTGAAGCTATTGTATTTGCTTTCGCCAATCTGCAGATTAAAAGGTAAGGATTACTTAAT
>NZ_JAPQLF010000066.1:3918-4179 GCF_028982105.1 Wolbachia endosymbiont of Drosophila bicornuta
ATAGATACTGTATGTCTTTACAAAACTTCATCTACATCTAGATTTTTATCTAAATAAGCTGAACGCGCTTACAAAGCGTTACAAGACATCAAAAAATGCCAATACTCGGCAGAGATAGTAAAAGACTAGCTAACTCGGGGATTCTTTGTCTTTTTTTCTGCTTAGTAAATTTCTTAAACGTTTGCAGCGTAAGCTATAGCTCTTTTTACAATAATCCGAACAGATCATAATATGCTACTGCTCTACCATAGCCATAAGCAC
>NZ_JAPQLF010000067.1:0-7319 GCF_028982105.1 Wolbachia endosymbiont of Drosophila bicornuta
GGGTTGGTGCAGAAATTTTGTATCTGCCGCCTTATTCTCCAGATTTCAACAAAATTGAGCATCATTGGTTTGCTATAAAAAACAGAGCCAGGAAAGACATTCCTCTATTCGAATCCTTTCGTCGTGCTGTTGATTCTGCCTTCCTATGACCTGTTCGGACTATTATGAGAAATGCTATATTAACTATTTTACACATAAAAAGGTTAATATTGAATTAATAGAATACTTCTGAAGTCAAATTTTACTGAAAATTATGGTATTTAAGATATAATTGTCAGCATGAAATAAAAACATAAATAAAATGGATCTTGTAACAAAAGTGAAGCTCAAGATAAAGATGAATAAGGGTAAAATCATAAATATACTTATCATTTGTGGTGTAATTTTTTTCATATACCTTATTCATGAGCCAGTTGTAGATATGGTAGAAAAAATTATAAGTAAAATAAAAGGTCTCTTTTAAAAATAGAAAAAGTGAACTTTTTCCATCATCCAAACTTGAACCTGGAAAATTTAGTTAATGCATAAACTACTTATGTTGGCTATGAGTTCAACTGTATAAAATTCCGGTAAATTAAAATAAGTATTCATAAAAATATTGTTTTCTATAAACAGAGTATCTACAATGCTAGCTTTTGGGTAAAGTATTGCAGAGGAATTTTTTAATCTGGTTGTTGGCGTCACTGTTTTATGCATACCAATATATATTACGCGTAATTCCAAATATTATAATTCCTGAATTTGTAGTAAGGTTTAATATAGGAACAACAGAAATAGGACAATTTTGTGGACTGTATTATGTAGGTTATGTGTTAGCACATATTCCTGTAGGTATTCTTTTAGATAGATTTGGTTCTAAAGTTGTTATACCGATTTGTATTGCATTAACATCTTTAGGTGCTTTACCTTTAGTCAGTTCTAATGATTGGAGTTATTCTATTATTGGAAGAATAATTACTGGTATTGGATCCTCTGCTTCAGTACTTGGACTCTTTAAAATAATAAGAATCTATTACCATAGAGAAAAATTTGCCATGATGTTCAGCATATCGGTTATTATTGGCATTTCAGGTGGTGTATTTGCCACCAAACCATTACATGTCTTACTTGATAAGTTTGGGTGGGATTATTTATTTACTGTGTGTATAATGCTTGGATTATTGCTTGCTTTAACTACCTTTATATCTATACCTAAAGTTGGCACCTCAGACGAAGAATTAAATATTAAAAATTTAAGCAAAGTTATATTTAATAAAGATATTTTATTGATAGGTTTGTTTGGCGGTTTTATGGTTGGACCATTAGAAGGCTTTGCAGATGCGTGGTCCGCAACATTCTTGCATGAGATGTACGCTATAGATAGACACATTGCATATAGCATTTCAAAATGGATACTAATAGGCTTTGGCTTTGGGCATTTATTACTTCCTTACATATTAGCAAAAAATCCAACCAAGCACTATGAAATAATAATTTCTTGTGCTATGGCCATGATAATTGTGTTCTTATTACTTTTTATATGCAATATTAGTGAACTCCTGGCATGTATATTACTATTCATTATTGGTCTTGCTTCTGCATACCAAATTGTTTTTACTGCTAAAGTTGTAAGTTGTGTAAAAAACGAAGCAGTAGCAAGTGCAGGATCTGTAGGTAATTCCATAGTTATGAGTTTTGGTTATTTTTTTCACGTCATTATTGCAAATATAATGAATTTTTATTGGAACGGTGAAATTATCGATGGAAAGCCATTTTATGGAACTGATGTAATGGTTAAGTCTATGTTAATAATACCTATATGCCTACTAATAGGAATGATAGGCTTTTGGTTACTTAAAGTTATAAGCTGTAAAAAGAGCTAAGCAGATTTAGATGATTAATATAGTATTGTTTTTTATAACTAAAGTATCTATAATCCTAAATTTTAGCTGAGATTCATGTTGCAGAGGAATTTTTTAATCTGGTTGTTGACGTCACTGTTTTATGCATACCAATATATATTACGCGTAATTCCAAACATAATTGCGCCTGAATTAATAACAAAATTTAACATAAGTATTGCAGATGTTGGCCAGTTTGGTGGGTTATACTATGTAGGCTATACGCTAGCTCATATACCTATTGGTCTTTTCCTTGATAGATTTGGACCAAAGTTTGTTTTACCTCCTTGTACCGTTTTGACATTTACCGGAACACTACCGCTTATATGCTTTGATGAGTGGAGTTATTCAATAATTGGAAGAATAATTGTGGGAATTGGGTCATCCGCTTCGGCAATTGGAATCTTCAAAGTTGCAAGCATGTATTTTGCGCAAGAAAAATCAGCAAGAATGGCCAGCTTATCTATAATTATAGGAATTTTGGGAGGGATATGTGGCGGGTTACCTTTAGACTTCTTACTCGATAAATTTGGCCGGAATTATGTTATCTATACATTCTCAGCATTTGGGTGTTTACTTGCTCTGTTGCTGTTCTTAGTAACGCCTGAAAGCAATGCTCAACAGGAAAAAGTTAGCATTAGAGACTTAAAAAACATACTTTTCAACAAGCATATTATTCTAATTAGCTTTTTTGGTGGACTCATGGTCGGTCCAATGCAAGGTTTTGCCGATGGTTGGGTGAAAGCATTCTTTTTTGAAGTATATAAAATGAATGAAGACTTGGCATCTTCTCTCTCTTCCGTAATATTGATAGGAATGTTAACAGGATCATTCTCTTTGGCTTATTTATTGGAAAAATATAAAAATAAGCATTATGAAGTAATAATTGCATGCTCATTTGCAATGATCGCTAGTTTTCTTTTGCTTTTTACTCAGATTGGTGGCTTGTATGTTGTATTACCTACGCTTTTTATTATTGGCTTCACATCTGGATATCAGGTGGTTACCATTTACAAAGCGATAAGTTATGTAAATAATAACTTAGTAGGCCTGGCTACAGCTGTGTCAAACATGATAGTTATGGTTTTTGGCTATTTTTTTCACACTGGGATCGCAAAAATAGTAGATTTGTGTTGGGATAGAACAATAATACAAGGAAATCCTGTGTATGGTGCTGAATTGCTGATAAAAGCAACATCAGTTATTCCTGTATGTTTGCTGGTGGCTGTTTTTGGGCTCTTATGGTTAAAAAATAAAGATTTTAGAGAAGTTGATTGTAATAAGTAGATAATTTATCGAAGGCTCGTATGATAAAATCGTTAGATGTACTAATTTAAGGCTCTTGTTATTATGAAATATAATACTTTATTTTACTTTGATATTTTTGTTTTAATTGTAATATGGTTTTATTAGGTGGTAGGTATGTCGAAAAGTAATTTTTTTGTATGGCTGACAGTATCTCTTTTCTATGCATACCAGTATGTGTTACGTGTCATGCCAAACATAATTGCGCCTGTATTAATAACAAAATTTAATATAAGCATTGCAGATTTAGGGCAATTTAATGGTCTCTACTATGTGGGATTTACACTAGTTCATATCCCTGTTGGTCTTTGTTTTGATAGATTCGGTCCAAAAGTTGTTTTGCCTATTTGTGCTGTCTTGGTATCTATTGGAACATTACCTCTTGTGTGCTTTGATGAGTGGTATTATTCAGTATTAGGTAGAATAATTGTTGGGATTGGCTCGTCTGCGTCAGTAATAGGAGTATTTAAAGTTGCCAGTATGTATTTTCCGCGAGAAAAATCAGCAAAAATGGCAAGCATATCTGTTATTATAGGGCTATTAGGGGCAATATATGGTGGTCTACCAATAGAACTTTTGCTTGATGAGTTTGGTTGGAATTACGTAATTTATATTCTTTCAGGGTTTGGTTTCTTACTCGCTTTATCTTTATTTTTAGTTATTCCTTACAATGCTTACGACTTTCGAAAAGAAAAAATTAGCATGAAGGATCTAAAAACTGTGCTTTTCAATAAATATATCATTCTAATTAGTTTTTTTGGTGGCTTAATGGTAGGTCCACTAGAAGGTTTTGCTGATGCTTGGACAAAAGCTTTTTTATGTGAGGTATATCAAATGGCCGGTGATCTAGCGTCTTCGATTTCTTCTGTTATATATGTAGGATTTGCAGCTGGATTGCTCTCTTTTGCTCACATATTAGAAAAATATCCAAATAGACATTATGAAGTTATTATTGTCTGTTCCTTTGCAATGATTGCTAGTTTCCTTTTACTTTTTACACAGGCTGGCGGATTGTATATTGTATTGCCTGCACTTCTTGTTATAGGTTTCGCTTCTGGATATCAAATAGTAACACTGTACAAAGCATTAAGTTATGTAAATAATAACTTAATAGGATTAACTACAGCTGTGTCAAATATGATAGTCATGGTTTTTGGCTATTTTTTTCACACTGGGATCGCAAAAATAATAGATTTGTGCTGGGATAGGACAGTGATACAAGGAAATCCTGTGTATAGTGCTGAATTGCTGATAAAAGCAACATCTATTATTCCTGTATGTTTGCTGATAGCTGTTTTTGGGCTCTTATGGTTAAAAAAGCAGGATAAGCAGTCTTAAAATTGCTTGTGCATCTTAAAATTAAAGCGAGGTTTGATCTATGATGAGTGTTTTAAAAAAAATCTGTGGCTCTAAAAATAGTTTAAAGTCTTTGGATAATGAGGTTTATCAGTCTATAGAAAAAGAATTACAACGCCAAAAATCACAATTGCAATTAATTGCATCAGAAAATTTTGCAAGCAAAGCGGTAATGGAGGCACAAGGCTCTTTTCTGACTAATAAATACGCAGAAGGTTATCCAGGTAAAAGATATTACTGTGGTTGTGAGCATGTGG
Source organism: Wolbachia endosymbiont of Drosophila bicornuta (assembly GCF_028982105.1). NCBI lineage: Bacteria > Pseudomonadati > Pseudomonadota > Alphaproteobacteria > Rickettsiales > Anaplasmataceae > Wolbachia > Wolbachia endosymbiont of Drosophila bicornuta. Next base: position 4,799 of record NZ_JAPQLF010000067.1, read on the forward strand.
ACAAAATTGAAAGTCTGGCTATAGAGAGACTTTGTAAGTTGTTTGGTGTAAAATTTGCAAACGTTCAACCTCACTCTGGTTCTCAGGCGAATCAAGCAGTGTTTGCTTCACTACTTGCTCCAGGTGATACGATACTTGGATTGTCACTGAATTGCGGTGGGCATCTAACTCATGGTGCGGCACCAAGCCTTTCTGGTAAATGGCTTAAGTCAATTCAATATACAGTGAATAAAGACACTTACTTGCTGGATATGGATGAGATAGAAAAGCTGGTGCTGGAGCATAAACCAAAATTGATCATAGCTGGTGCTTCTGCTTATCCAAGAAAAATGGACTTCAAACGCTTTCGCGAAATTGCAGATAAAGTTGGTGCTTATTTGCTTGCAGACATTGCTCACTATGCAGGGCTTATTGCAGCGGGCGAATATCCATCCCCTGCTGAATATGCACATGTTATGACTTCCACAACTCACAAAACTTTGCGTGGTCCTCGTGGTGGAATAGTGATGACCAATGATGAAGCATTACACAAAAAAATTCAATCTGCAGTTTTTCCAGGATTGCAGGGCGGGCCACTTATGCATGTGATAGCTGCAAAAGCTGTTGCATTTAAAGAAGCGTTAGCGCCAGAGTTTAAAACTTATAGCAAGAAAGTCGTGGAAAATGCGAAAGTACTAGCTCAAGAATTGCAAAAGCATGGACTCGACATTATAACCGGTGGCACTGACTCTCATATAGTGCTAGTTGACTTAAGATCGCAGAAATTAACTGGAAAAGACGTTGTAGATAGCCTTGAGAGAGCCGGTATTACCTGCAATAAAAACTCTGTACCATTTGACACAGAAAAGCCAACCATCACCTCAGGGCTCCGTTTTGGCACCGCTGCTGAGACAACACGCGGGCTTGAGGCAGAAAATTTTAAAGAAATAGCCGGCCTAATAAATGAAGTGGTTCAGGGATTAATCAGCGAAAATAGCTCAGATGTTGAAAAAGCAGTAAAAACTAAAGTTGAAAGGATTTGTAGTAATTTTCCTATTTATTAATTTATGTGGAAGTAGCCCGCAGAAACGAAAAACTTGCTTGACAAACTCCGCCAGCGCCCTTATCATCAAACTGGAGCTATTTATTTATCTTCGCAATCTGCAGATTAAAACGACAAAGGGAATTTTGTATTTGGCGTAAATCATGCTTAATTTTTTGCACTATGTGCACCTCATGTCTTTATAAAACTTCTGGGTTTCTACCTATACAAGCCGAAACGCGCTTATAAAGCGTTTAAGACATCAAAAGACGTCAAATAGAACAAGGGAGAATTTGAATACTAGCTACCCTAGGTTTTCTTTGCCTTTTTTTCTGCTTAGTAAATTTCTTAAACATTTAAACTAAGGTGAGTTGCACTTAAAAGCAGCTAAACTGCAGTGTTTAAGACTTAAAAAACGCCAATACTGAAAATAAACAATGACTGGGGCTTCTTTTGCCTTTTTTTTCGTTTGGTAAATTTCTTAATGTTTGTAGCTAACATGAACAAACATTTGAGAGTAACTTCTGCTAGTAGGGTGTCATCCCAGTGCTTGACACTGCTCTCCTTTGTCATCCCAGTGCCCAGACACTTGGATCCAGGAATTTTATTAAGTTGGTAAGCATAAAAGTAGCCGTTTTATGTTAAAATACAACATTTTAATGATTATGAAAAGGCTGGATTCCAGCGTCACGCGCTGGAATGACATTGTAGGGTGTTATCCGAGTCCTTTTTCCGTCATCAGAGGACCATATGACGTCATCCAAGTAGCGTGACTACTTGGATCTAAGCTGTATTACCAAGTCCAATTAAGTGCAGCATCATCACTTGTTGGAGGCTCAAAATACGGTTGTGACATTTCCTCTTGCACAGCTCTTTTAAATTCTGGACTTTGTATGCTTATCTTTGTTACATGCTCTTGTAAGGCTTTCTCAGCAGCTATTTCAGCAGCTATTGGACTTTTACCATCTGCTACTGTCTCCCCTGTCTCTCCTTGTGGGCCTTGAGCTCCATCTTTACCATCTGCTCCTTTAGGACCAGTGGCTCCTGTCTCCCCTTTTAGCCCTTTACCTCCTAAGAACACCTTTGCTGTTTGATCATTTTTGTCACCATACGCTGTGTCAGTAGCATCAAGAAATCCTCCTAATTTATCCACTAAAATTGATTTGTCGCCGTCTTTTGCATCAAATATAGCATTCACGACATCTTTCGCTGCAGCTTTTGTTTTAAGCTCTGTAGCTTTAACAAAAGCAGTCTCTGCAGCAGTTTTAGTGTAAACTTCATCGGCTGGAGCAGCTTTAATATATACCTTATTTGTAAAATCAGGAGAAGCAGTTATAGCATCCACAACAGGCTGTTTTACTACTTCTGTTTTTAGCGTATCTGTAAGTCCTAAAGTTTTAACAAATGCATCATCAACACCTTTTTTGGTATAGATATAGCTCTTTTTACAATAATCCGAACAGATCATAATATGCTACTGCTCTACCATAGCCATAAGCA
>NZ_JAPQLF010000068.1:0-2599 GCF_028982105.1 Wolbachia endosymbiont of Drosophila bicornuta
GGGTTGGTGCAGAAATTTTGTATCTGCCGCCTTATTCTCCAGATTTCAACAAAATTGAGCATCATTGGTTTGCTATAAAAAACAGAGCCAGGAAAGACATTCCTCTATTCGAATCCTTTCGTCGTGCTGTTGATTCTGCCTTCCTATGACCTGTTCGGACTATTATGAGAAATGCTATAACTTGATACCTATGCTATATTATAGAATTTTTAATTGAATGGAGGGCTTATAATGGTTTTTAGAGCGTATCTTTGATGTCTCCTACAGCTCCAAATTCATGACATCCATTTGCTGATCTTTTAAGGCGCTTTACAGAAGGGTTGATTAAAAGATGTATAAAGGGACGTCTAAGGTGCATAGTAGCATTCTAGGGCCATCTATGAAGGTAGTTTTTTGCCAACTCTTGAAATTCAGCTAAATTTACCACTTTAATAGACTTTAGCATAAAAAACTTGAACATTTCTTCAGAATTGTGTATAATTATTGATGCTTTTTAGGTTAATTCGTTATGGCTCTTTCTAAATTTCTCAATCCAAAATTAGACCTAACCTTCAAAAAAGTCTTTGGTACAGAAAAAAACAAGAATATTCTTATTCACTTCCTCAATGATATCTTAGGATTTACCGGGATAGATACTATACAAGAAGTTGAGTTTCTTAGCACCTACATGGATCCTGAAGTTGCCTCTGATAAACAAAGCATTGTTGACGTCCTTTGCAAGGATTCTAGTGGGTTCAGATACGTGATTGAGATGCAGCTCGCTCGTGATAGAGGCTTTGAGAAACGCGCTCAGTTATATGCTGCTAAAGCTTATTCAAGGCAGGTTGGAAAAGGTGGCGAGTACATCGATTTAAAAACAGTATTCTTTATTGCTATTTCCGATAATACGCTATTTCCTGAGGAGGTTGAGTATATTTCCACTCACAATATACGTGATATAAAGACTAACGGACATTACTTAAAAGATTTTCAATTTGTCTTTATTGAGTTGCCTAAATTCGCAAAAAACAAAGTAGAGCAGCTAGAAAGTACAATAGAGCGCTGGTGCTTTTTTTTCAAGTACGCAGAAGATACTACAGATGAAGACCTAAAAGATATTGCAGAAAAATCGCCAATAATAAAGCTAGCATACGATGAGTTAGACAAGTTTCGCTGGAATGAGAAAGATCTGATAGCGTACGAAGAAAGGATAATGGATCTGCGGAAAGAAGAAGGCATCCTCGCTCAAAAACTTGATGATGCTACTGAAGAAGGTAGAGAAGAAGGCATCCTTATCGGACATGAAAAAGGCAGAAAAGCAGAGAAAATTGAGGTTGCAAAGAATCTACTAAAAGCAGGTGTTTCTATTGATATCATAACTGAAACTACCGGTCTTACTGTTGATGAAGTTAAATCCCTACTATCTCTGGATGCTTAGATAATACCTTCGTATTCGACGAAAATCCTATAACTGCAGCGCAAATGTTATGCTATAAGTATATAGTGAAAATGCCATTAGAAACTGCTCAATTACTTAATAGTGTTTTTTCAACAGCATCCAAATCCTTCTGTTAGTGTTATAGATTATAATATGGAAGTTCCATACAAACTTACTCATATCCTTGTTCTTTATGGGCTAAAAGGAAACTTTCATTGGTTGATAAAGTATGGAAAAGGATTGTCTATAGAGTATAGCTTGCGATACAAAAGAACGCACAAATCCGAGAGATTGGTGTGATAGCAATAAGAATTTGCTCATTTTCCAATCAGATGATATACAAGCACTGCCTGATCGATATAAATGCAGTAGCCCTATACAAGTCTATAGAGAGTATTACCTAAAGGAAAAGATAAGGTTTGATAAGTGGGAAAAAGGTAGAGAACACCAGATTGGTTGCTAGACAAAATGCTATAGGTTATAAAATAGAGAAGCTATCCAAAACGGCAAGAAAAAAGCAGGGAAGAGAGCAAAAAACAGGCTAAAATAGCCATAGCTAAGTCTGCTTAAGACCAGTGTCTCTAACACAAATTCTGGATTATATTTTAGGTAAATTATTAAAAATCTCCACTCTTTCAACTAAGTCTGATCAAATTTAAAATGGCAGTTTTTTGCATACCTTAACATGGTCAAGCCATTGAAAATCTTGAATTTTACTGAACTGATGATAATTTGAAGATGTCTGCTGCTTAAATTTAGGCACATGCTAATTTTCTATTGTAAATGCTCAAATTATTTACTATTTTTTTATCTTGATCCATGATTCTGGTTATTATAGCCTTTCTTATAATAGTCCGAATGCGATAAGATATGTGTTTATGGCTATAGCAGGCCAGTAGCATATTACGGTCTGTTCGGATTATTGTAAAAAGAGCTATAGTACTGCGACCCGGAGGTATCCTAACATCACTAATCTTAGGAAAGCAGAGCATTTTGATCATCTAGAATTTCAAAAGTTGAGCTAAGGAAATAAAACTAATCCCTTAATACAACCACTTTGCTGTTCCCTCGCCATCATGCACAGAGCCTAAAAAAATCCTGCTAATTTTTCCACTAAATTTGGTCTTTTCTTCATCTATATCTCCTTCTACGCCTAGAATTTTATTCGCCAATTGTCTAGAG
>NZ_JAPQLF010000069.1:0-2430 GCF_028982105.1 Wolbachia endosymbiont of Drosophila bicornuta
GGGTTGGTGCAGAAATTTTGTATCTGCCGCCTTATTCTCCAGATTTCAACAAAATTGAGCATCATTGGTTTGCTATAAAAAACAGAGCCAGGAAAGACATTCCTCTATTCGAATCCTTTCGTCGTGCTGTTGATTCTGCCTTCCTATGACCTGTTCGGACTATTATGAGAAATGCTATAATTAGCCAACCACGGGGCTTCTTTTGCCTTTTTTTTCGTTTGGTAAATTTCTTAAATATTTGTGGCTAAACGACAATCGTCATCCCGCTACGTGTTAGCGGGATCTCTTGTTAGCGGCTGAGATACCGCGAATGAATCGCGGTATGACGGTTCGTGACGGTATGACGGTTCGCGGTGACATGACGATAACCTCGTCATCCAGCTACGTGTTAGCTGGATCTATGTTAAGGTATGGCGGTTAAATAAGGGATCTATGTTAAGAGATACCGCGAATGAATCGCGGTATGACGGTTCGCGGCGGGATTCCAGTGTCTGGGCACTGGGATGACAGGAAAAGGGGCTACTTGGATTACAGCAGATCACCTCTTCACAAAAATTTTATCAGTAATACGCATATCAATGATACTCCAATCGCTGAAAGTAAAATCAGTTGTATTTTGCAAGTGGTTTAAATAGTCCAATGCACTATAAGGATTATCTTCAGGCAGTTTCACTCTGGAACCGTTATCAAATATGATATTCCATCTTCTATTCCCTATGTAAGCAAAAGAGGAAATGTGGTCACTTAATTGAGTTTTACTCTCTAACACATCTTTAACAAATTCTAGGTTTGATAACGAGTTTTGTCCTGTAATTACAACAAGATCATCTACTGGATAGTCATCTACGATCACTTTGCCTTCGAAATCAATTACCGAGGTCTTGTTATTGTCTTTCCAGAGAGCAAACGGTTTATGTTCATCTATATTAATGTGTAGGGTATTAGGTAAAATTCTGTGAACTCTTACGTATTTTATCCATCTGCTTACGGATTGTATGTTACCGGCAAGTTTTGAAAGTGATATATACAGGATAGGTTGCGTTCTATCTGTCAAACTTAGAATATCCTTTTTGTTTGTAAATTTATTGCCGCTCACAACTACTTCGTCGATTGAAAATCCACTACTGAGTAATAAACTGGATAGGCAGTCATTATACCAAGTAAAGTAGTCATTAAATCGATTTATTATTTTATCAAGTGAGCTGTAGAGTATTAGTGTAAGAAAAAGTGCTGTGATAATAACCAAGGCACACTTGCGCAAAAAACTCCTTTGGCTTCTAGTAACATTGCTCAACATGACTTAAATCCCTAATATTTTTGTGCTGCTTCAATAATAATTTTAACTAATTCATTAAAATTGATTCCTTTTGCCAATTTTGCAATTTCTGGCACTAATGATAACTCAGTAAAGCCAGGATGTGTATTAATCTCAAGCATTTTTAAAGTGTTATTTTTTGGATTATAACGGAAATCTGAGCGGGAAATAGTTTTGCATCCTAAAAATTGATGAATTTTCAGTGCATGTTCCAAGGTCATTTTACATATATTGTCAGGAATTTCAGCAGGAAATATATGTTCTGCAAATCCATCTGTATACTTTGCTTCATAATCATAGAATTTATTTTTTGGTCGTATTTCTATAGTGCCAATTGCTTCATTTAGCAATACAGCAGTATGTAACTCTACACCTGGAATGTATTCTTCTATAATCATCTTTTCCATTATAGTAGAACTGTTATCTTTCAGTTCTAAGTAATCCTCGTGCGAGAAAATTATGTGCACTCCAATACTTGAACCTTCGTTAATTGGTTTTAAGACGTACGGATAATCGATTTTAATATTATTTTTTAGTACATCTTCTCGGCTAATTACATAACCTTTTGGAGTGTCGATACTAAGGGATCGAAATATATGCTTTGACATCACTTTATTCATAGCAACAGCAGAAGCCATAACTCCTGAGTGTGTATATTTTATACCTAAAATCTCCAGTAAACCTTGAATGCAGCCATCTTCACCATAAGGTCCATGCAGAGCGATAAAAGCAAGGTGGGGATTAATTTTTTTAAGCTTTTCAGCAATGTTGCTGTCAACATCTATTTCTATTGCATTATATGAAAGGCTATCAAGCGCCTTTTTTACTGCTTTTCCACTCATAAGCGATACTTCTCTCTCACAAGAAAACCCACCACTTAAAATTGCTATAGTTGGAATCATGGGCATTCTATGTTTTAATATATAGCATATATAAAAGATGCTCTTATCTTCAATAGAAAAAACGCTTTGAAAAATTCTATAGCTCTATCCTATGCACAACTGTACAGACATTGCAATTTGCAGGTGGTGTCATTCCAGTCTGAAATCCAGCTTTTTCATAATCATCAAAATGTTGTATTTTAACATAAAACGGCTACTTTTATGCTTACCAAC
>NZ_JAPQLF010000070.1:0-4990 GCF_028982105.1 Wolbachia endosymbiont of Drosophila bicornuta
GCTACTGCTCTACCATAGCCATAAGCACATATCTTATCCTATTCGGACTATTGCGAGAAGTGCTATATTACTTGAAGCCTTTTACCTGAAGCAATTGGAGCTTCTCGAGTTGCAAAAAATATTTTGAAATCTGAAAGAATGATGTGGAAATTTTTAGATGACCCAGAAAATATTCCGCTGACAAATAACCATGCTGAACGGCAAATACGGCATTATGTCGTTTATCGCAAAAATTCATATTTTACCCAATCGAAGCGGGGAACTTGAACGGATAATTTCATTATATAGCTCTTTTTACAATAATCCGAACAGACCGTAATATGCTACTGGCCTGCTATAGCCATAAACACATATCTTATCGCATTCGGACTATTATAAGAAAGGCTATACTTGATATGGAAACAAATGGGCTTTCCAAAACCTCTTATCTATCATCTCTCACACCGCTTAGCTGAACGGATACAACCCAAGAAAGGTTTTTTACTTCATACCGCCGCGGTATCTCAGCATAGATTCCGCTAACGAGTAGCGGAATGACGCATTTGTTGTTTTTCAAATTGTAGGTAAACCTAAGCCACTTTAGCTATATAGGGTCACAACAATAGATTTTTAAGATCGTTTACGGCCTTCTTAATATCTTCAGCCTTGAATATCGCCGATCCCGCAACTAAAATATCAGCACCTGCTTTTATTATATCAGCTGCGTTAGAAAAGTTAATTCCACCATCTACTGAAATTTGTGTTTTAAGATTACGCTCCTGTATCATTTTTTTTATAGTAGATATCTTGTTCAACTGTGAATGAATAAATTCCTGCCCTCCAAAGCCAGGGTTGACTGTCATAATCAGCACAATATCTAGCTCATGTATTATATATTCAAGCACACTTGGGGAAGTTGAAGGAACAATTGAAACTCCAACTTGAATCGGTTTTTTTTCGTCGTTTACATTTTTGTATGACTTTATCTTTCTTATCAACCTCTCAAGGTGTATCTCTGCTTCTGCATGTACAGTGATAATATCAGCACCAGCATTTATAAAGCTTTCAATGTGGTTACCAGGAGATTTGACCATTAAATGCACATCAAAAGGAAGATTGCTATATTTACGTATTGCAGACACAACGCTAGGACCAATTGTAATATTTGGAACGAAATTCCCATCCATAACGTCTATGTGTATGTAATCTACACCTAAATCGCTAATTTTTCTTACTTCTTCCCCTAATTTTGCAAAATCTGCTGAAAGTATAGAAGGTGCAATTTTAATACTCATGAGCTGCCTTTTTTGCTAAAAAATAACTTATTTTTAAAACTCTGTCACCCTAAGCACCATCTGAGTAGCTAGAGACCGATATCGGTATGCCTATTTAACTAGATCTTAAATTAGATAAAAAAAGGTAGTCTTGATAAAACTTATTTACAGCAAGTTTTTTTACATTTGGACTTTCTGTTTGTTCTTTTTTGTACCCTAATTTATAGCTTATTGAATCCTTGTATAAACTGATCGTTTTGTATGCTTTGTTCATCTCTCTAGGAAAGATGCCGTTAGCAATTACGACGCATAACCCTGTAGCTGTTGCAAAAGCTAGAGTGGTAAATGCTAGATTTTGTAAAAAATTCCTTCCACTAACTTTTTTTTCCTGTATATTAGCAGAGTGCAATTTGTTTGACACTTCTTCTAGATATTCATGCCATATGTGATTGCAGTTCGTACATTTTACCTTTCTTCCAGATGCACCTATTTGCTTAGGAGATACTAAGTAAGCTTTAGTACAACTATTACATTGTATTTTCATAGCACTTACGTATAAGTAGTAACAAGCCCAAATGATACGAGCCACAAATTTAACATCAATATATATATAACAAATGGAAGGTTTGCAACTAAAAAAAACACAGAGTGAGATAAAAGATATTTGGAAAAATAGAGAAAAATTTAATGACTGTAATCTAAAGAAAACAGCAAGAATAGCAATTAAAGAGGTAATTGAGCTCCTTGATAGTGGCAAAATTAGAGTAGCAGAAAAGCTATCAAGTGGAGAATGGGTAGTACATAAGTGGATAAAGCAAGCAATATTATTACATTTTCTCACTGAAGAAAGCAAAATAATAGACAATACCAATTGCTGGTTTGATAAGATCGGTAACAAGTTTAGTGAATGGAATGAGGGGAAATTTCGCCGGTTAAAAATTAGAGCAGTTCCTGGGTGTTTTGTTCGCCGATCTGCTTATATAGGTACAAATGTTGTTCTAATGCCAAGTTTTATCAACGTTGGTGCATATGTTGATTCAGGAACAATGATAGATACCTGGTCAACGATTGGTAGCTGTGCGCAAATAGGAAAAAACTGTCATATTTCCGGTGGAGTGGGAATAGGTGGAGTTCTTGAGCCTATTCAAGCTTCACCTGTCATTATAGAAGATAATTGCTTTATTGGAGCACGTAGCGAAGTGGCCGAGGGTGTGGTAGTGAGAGAAGGATCAGTCCTTGGCATAGGCGTGTTTATTGGGGCATCAACAAAGATTATTGATAGAGAAACTAGCAAGGTATTTTACGGCGAAGTGCCACCTTATTCTGTAGTGGTACCAGGGTCTATTCCATCTAAAAATAATATTTCAACCTATTGTGCAGTCATAGTAAAAAAAGTGGATGAAAAGACGAGATCGAAAATCTCTATAAATGAAATATTGAGGGATTAAACTATCTTACTCCTTGTCGTCACTTTTTTTATCATTATTACTAACCACAGTAATGGCATACGCGCATAACTCTGAAAAAGAGACTCCATTTTCTTGAGATAGTTTATATAATTTTTGTAGACTTTCTTTTACTTTATTAGGAATATTCCCTCCACGTTCTTTTACAAGCCAGGAATCTTGATGATGAATTGGATGAGCATCACTTTTTGGATTTCCTATATATATTGCAAAAGGTGAACTTTGCCCTTTGAAGTCACATTGTACAGTAAATTTTTTTATAGATTCAGCCATCTAAAGACCTCTACTTTTCTTTTTGGTCGATTTTATAGCAGGTGGAAGAGGTGGTTTCTTTATAAAATCTTGTCTATTGACAAAACTTTCTCTACCTTCCAAAGCTCGGCGAACATCAGCTCTGCTTAATTGCGACTCTTTTGCTACCTTCATTCCATGCTTTGCCATAATATTAGCACATGCTAGTACTTTTTTTACCAATTCTAGATCACCATTTAGCATTTGAACTAGCACTTGAAACACTTCCGCTAAAGTTAGCCCATCAGCATTTATAACCTTGTTTTCTATAAAATTGACAGCTTCTTCAAATTTGTATTCAATACTATCATCTTGAGCTATAAGGGCAACATAATCGGTGTTTTTGTCGTCCATAACTGAAGCACTATTACTCACAAACTTAAGTGTATACTATATATATAAATACTCTACTATTTTATATTATGGCACGCTATAGTTAAACATTTATTAATAACATGCTCACTTATATACACGAATTAATTGACAAAAGTCAAGGATCAATATCCATCAGTGATTTCATGAATGCCGTTTTGTACCATGAAAAATACGGCTATTATACAAGTAAATTACCGCTTGGTAAGGATGGTGATTTTACTACCGCACCTGAGATCAGCCAATTATTTGGTGAAGTAATTGCAGTTTGGATAATGCATACATGGGAAAAATTAGGAAAGCCATCAAAATTTTCTCTAGTTGAACTTGGGCCAGGCAAAGGAACACTCATTCACGATATAATAAGAGTCACTAAAAAATACAGCAGCTTTTTTAATTCAATGTTGATCCACTTAGTTGAAATAAGCCCTACTTTACGGAAGATACAAAAGGAAAAATTAAAAAGCTTAGATGTTAATTGGCACAAAAATATTGACAACCTACCAGAACAACCAACCATTTTTTTAGCAAATGAGTTCTTTGACGCTCTTCCGATAGATCAGTTTGTATATCATGATGAGGGGTGGTATGAAAATATGGTGACAAAACAAGATGATGGCAGTCTCTTGGTGTCATGCCAGTGCGTGACACTGGAATCCAGAAAAAAAGAATCATGGATTCCAGTGTCAGCTACTCAGATGACAAATGGAAAATTTTTTAATGGTGCAGTGGTGGAAATATGTTCAGTTGGGGTTGAAATATTAAAAAAACTTGAGAAGAAAATATATAATAATAAAGGAGCTGCTTTGATTGTAGATTACGGTTATGTATACCCCTCATATAAGAGCACTTTGCAATCGATAAAACAACATAAGTATGCTAATTTTCTTAAGAATGTTGGTAATAGTGATATTACCGCACTTGTAAACTTTCAAGCATTAAAAGATTCATTAAAACACGTAGATTGCGAGATTTTAACTCAAAGGGAATTTTTATATCTTTTTGGCATAAAAGAAAGAACCCAGGCTTTAATGAAAAGCGCAAGTGATGAACAAAAGAATAGGATCTTTAGTGAATTCTTAAGGTTGACTGAAAATATGGGCACTCTTTTTAAAGCAATGCTATTGATATAGCTAACCCAAGAAAGGTTTCCCTACGTCATACCGCCGCGATATCTCAGCATAGATTCCGCTAACGAGTAGCGGAATGACGAGCTTATTGTCATGCCGCCGCGAACCGTCATACCGCGATTCATTCGCGGTATCTCATCAGCTAACAAGCGGCAGTTCTACGTCATACCGCCGTGGTATCTTTTAGCATAGATCCCGCTAACACGTAGCGGGATGACGAGCTTATCGTCATGCTGCCGCGAACCGTCATACCGCCACGAACTGTCATACCACCACGAACCGTCATACCGCGATTCATTCGCGGTATCTCTAGATCCCGCTAATAAGTAGCGGGATAATGGTTGTCTCCTAGCTGTCATCCCAGTACTGGTAGACTCAAATCACAATGCTCGTATAGCTGCAACCCTGGAGGTACTGTTTCTCACCCACTGCAAATATTGCACGGTACTATCCACTTGGTCGTCGTGGCGCGTTTCTG
>NZ_JAPQLF010000071.1:0-8996 GCF_028982105.1 Wolbachia endosymbiont of Drosophila bicornuta
ATTGTGCGTTACCTACTATCCGAAGAGCGATGCAACAAAGCCATCCCAGTGTCAAGCACTGGGATGACAAAAAAAGGAGCACTGGAATGGCACCATTTGTTATGTTTAACAAAGTTCGTACTTAGCTTCATGTTAGCCATAAATATTTAAGAAATTTACCAAATGGAAAAAAAGGCAAAAGAAGCCCCATGGTTAACTAGTTCTGACACTGGTTTCCATCCAAGACGGCAGTAGCACCTTCGGTGTCATTCCAGTGTCAAGCACTGGAATGACACCATTTTGGATGGAAACCAGTGCCAAGCACTGGAATGACAAAGGAGAGCAGTGTCAGCTACTTGGATGACACCTTTTTTCTACTTAGTGTGGGTTATACAAGAAGTCTATTGTATGGCTATTGCTGGTCGTATATTACTTATAGCTTATCTATTCAAATTGCAACTTTGTTTTTCATAATTAATTATTGACAGAAATTATTAATTGGGTTATCATTAAATTATCGTTAACAAGTGAGGCAAAGAAATGATGATATCCAATAGTTCTTCATTGCTAAAAGATAGTCAGGAGCTTACTAAAACTAATCAGGCTATATGGAAACCTTTAATTGCTGTTTCATTATTATCTATATTTAGTTTCATATCTGGTCAATATCTTCCTTATGTTATTATAGCAGTTTCTGGTTCTGGTCCTATTGCAGCAGTTCCTTTAGCAATTTTTGCTGTTCTACGGTTGTTGCACTTATTTCAGTGACATATCTTGTTAAACTGGCTATTTCTAGAGATGATAATAAGAAAGAAGTAGGTCTTAATGGACAGAAATTCGGCCATACTCCATCTCAAGAACCACAAAAATTTGTGTGTAAAAATTGTACTAATCTGGAGAATAAATCAAATGTACCTACTCCTCAATCACCTCCAGTAACATTGTGTACACAACCAAATCCAAGTGTCAGTGTACCACCGCCACCACCTCCTCCATTGCCACAAGATGCTGCACTACCACCTCCGCCTCCGCATTTTTTTACAGCTTCCAAGCGTACGGAGCAACCTAAGAATGATGCACCGAAGAAGGCTGGTGAACCTGAGAATAATAATCATTCTACTCTGTTTGAACAGATAAGAGGAGGTATAGCTCTTTTTACAATAATCCGAACAGATCATAATATGCTACTGCTCTACCATAGCCATAAGCACATATCTTATCCTATTCGGACTATTGCGAGAAGTGCTATACTACGTTAAAAAGAGTGAGCAGCAACAAGAGTGGGCAGCAACAAAATTTTACAAATGAATTGAAAGCAAAATTAGAAAGTAGTGGGGGCACTGACAAAAAAGAAACACCAGAAGAGTTTGCTGCAAGAATAGATAGGGAGCAAGCAGAGAGAAAGAAGTCGGATGATAATGATTCAGATTCGACAAAGAGACTTAAGGAGAGAGCAGCAGTCATGCAACTCTCAGATAGTGAAAGTGAGCATTCTGATTCTATTGGCGATTCATATTGGACTACAGATGAAAGCAAAGACATACAGAAAGAGATAGAGCAGGAAAAAGAGGAGCAGACAAAACACACAAATTCCCCATCAAGCAAGGAAGAAGGAAGCGGGGGTCTTGACAGTGGTATAGGATCTAGAGCCACATCTCCGATACATCCTGAACAAGAAACAGAGGAGTCACCGGTACCGCCAAGTTCGTGTGTTGATTCACCACAAGTAAATAATGTTGACTCAGTGGATAATGAGGTGCAAGATTCACCTCCTCTTTCTGTTGAGGATCGCATAGCACAGTTTGGTGGAAAAGCGTTGCGATGCCAAAAGGAAAATGTTGTACAAGGACTATGATAACTATGAAATGGTCAGCCATGCACTTCCCTTCCTTTTCAAAATAAGTTTACCTACAGGTCTGATTGTATTAAGATTACTTAATACAATCAGATCTATTATATGCGCTTATCCAAATATTACCTGCCAACTCTAAAGGAAAAGCCTGCCCATGCTAAAATTATCTCCCATCAATATTCTTTGCGTGCAGGTTTAATAAAGCAGATAGCATCTGGCATCTATACGTGGTTACCACTTGGCCTCTTAGTGCTTAAGAATATTGAAGATATTATCAGAGATGAAATGAACAAATCCGGTGCTATTGAAGCATTAATGCCTTGTGTGCAACCAGCAAGTCTTTGGCGAGAATCAGGGCGTTACGATGATTACGGTAAGGAAATGCTACGCATAAAGGATAGGCATGAGGAAGATATGCTTTTTGGTCCAACGCATGAGGAGATAGCAACTGATTTAATTAGAGATGTGGTAAAAAGTTACAAAGATTTGCCACTTTGTTTATACCAAATTCAATGGAAATTCCGTGATGAGGTAAGACCACGTTATGGTGTTATGAGGGGCAGGGAATTTTTGATGAAGGATGCATACAGTTTTGATGTAGATTACGAAGGTGCACTGAATTCATATAATTTGATGTACAAAACTTACATAAAAATCTTCAAACGCATGGGATTTACTCCAATTGGAGTTCGAGCTGATACGGGGCCAATTGGAGGAAATTTGAGCCACGAGTTTCATATATTGGCAAACACTGGTGAGAGCACTTTATATTATGACAATAAATTTTCTGAACTACTAGAGAGTGAAGATATTGAAAGTTTAAAGAGTATATACGCAGTTGCAGATGATATGCATGATCCTGAGACTTGCCCTATATCACAAGAGCAGTTAAATGTTAGTAAAGGTATTGAAATAGGGCATATTTTTTGTTTTGGCGACAAATATTCAAAGCCTATGAAGGCAAGTGTTACTTCTCAAGATGGAAAAAATGTCAATATACATATGGGTGCGTATGGCATTGGGGTTTCAAGGCTTGTTGGTGCAATAATAGAAGCTTTTCATGATGATAAAGGAATTATCTGGCCAGAATCGGTGGCTCCTTTCAGAATTGGTTTAATCAATTTACAAACGAAAGTAACGGAGGCTGCAGATAAAATATACAAAGCTTTGAAAAGCGATGAAGTGCTTTACGATGATACTGAAGGGAGTGTAGGAGTAAAATTTTCTAGAATGGATCTGATAGGCTTGCCGTGGCAAATAATTGTCGGAAAGAAAGCAGTAAGTGAAAATATAGTTGAAGTAAAAAATAGAGCAACTGGAGAGGTAAAGGAAATGCAGATTGAGGAAGCAATAAATCACTTTAGCGCAAAATGATACACGGTATCGGCACTGACATAGTATATATACCAAGAATATTGAGAATATTACAAAAATACGTGGAAAAATTTCTCAATAGAATCTACACTGAAAAGGAAATAGAGCTAAGTAGAAAGTATAATAGTCAAGAAATGCGAGCAAGGTATTTTGCTAAACGCTTTGCAGCAAAAGAAGCTTTTGTTAAAGCACGTGGTAGTGGTCAGGGTATTACAATGAAAGATATAGAAATATACAATGATGTAAGAGGCAAGCCATATCTTACCGTTAGCAAGGATTTTATCTCCAAAATTCATCTTTCTTTAAGTGACGATGGAGATTACGCTACTGCATTTGTTGTAATTTGCGTCTAGCAGATATTTTCAATTTATGCAGTTGACTTTGCGCTATCTATATAGCTAAACTGACTTACGACAATTTGAAAAACCGTCATTCCGCTACTAGTTAGCGGAATCTATGCTGAGATACCGCGGCGGTATGACGGTTCGCGGTGGCATGACGATAAGCTCGTCATCCCGCTACTAGTTAGCGGATGAGATACCACGAATGAATCGCGGTATGACGGTTCGTGGTGGTATGACGTAGATTGCTGTCATTCCAGTGCTTGGCACTGGAATCCAGCCTTTATTATGCAGCCACTTAGTTGAAATTAAGTTTTCTGGATCCAAGTAGTCAGGGCACTTGGATGACATCTTTGTTGTGTTTAACAAAAACAAATGTTCGTACAGTTGTGGAATGAATCGCAGTATAGCTATAGCATACACAAACGACTAGTTTGCCAAAAAAACATAGCGGTTTTTCTATGATTTTAGTATAATTCTAGCTTTACCTAAACAAAAAGATGAATTATTTAATGGACTGTGTTTTAACGTCTCTTTCCTTACCATTTTCAATTACTGAGAATTATTTATTAATTACTGCGTTGATTCCACTTTTAAGTGCGTTAGTTATTTTTTTTACTGGTAAATGGCCCGGAGTGAACAATAGTATTACTGTCACTTCTTCTGTACTTCTGTTTACGTATACGTGTCTGTGCACTTTATATTGGGTATATGGTGATCATTCTCAATTTATTCTCATGGATTTTGGTAATAATTTGCACATTAGTTTAAAGCTAGAGTCTACCGGAGTAATATTCAGTTTATTAATATCGTTTTTATGGGTGCTGACCAGTATATATGCAATATGTTATATGCAGAATAACTATGCTGATAGCAATCACTCAAGTTTTCTATGCTTTTTTTCAATATCGATTAGCTGTGCAATGTTTATTGCTTTTTCTGGAGATTTGCTCACTACATTTGTCTTTTATGAGCTTCTAACTATTAGTACATACCCTCTGGTTACTTACAACTCAACAAATGAATCAATGATTGCAGGACGCTATTACTTTGGCGTGCTATTTTTCTCTTCTTTGGTATTATTTTTTCCTGCAATAGGCCTTTTATATAATGAATTTCATACTTTAGACTTTGTAAGTGGTGGAATATTCAAATTTGATACTTCACTCATCACTTTTATTGCAGTGTGTTTTGCTATGCTAATTTACGGAATAGGAAAAGCTGCATTAATGCCAATGCATTTTTGGTTACCAAAAGCAATGGTTGCACCAACTCCTGTGAGTGCACTACTGCATGCTGTTGCTGTTGTGAAATCCGGAGTTTTCATCATCATAAAAGTTATATTATACACTTTTGGCGTCGATAGCATGCAACGTTTTGTGCAGCAAAATTGGTTTGCTGGAGGGTGGCTTCCGTACGCTGCTGGATTTACTATTATTACTGCATCATTGATTGCACTAAAGCAAAAAGAATTAAAGAAATTGCTTGCTTACTCTACCATCTCTCAATTGTCATATATTATATTGTTCGCTTCAATTTTTAGTGAGCTCAGCATGAGGGTTGCAATTTTTCAATTAGTTTGCCACGCATTTGCAAAAATCACTTTGTTTTTCGTTGCCGGAGCAATAATAACGAGAGCAGGTGAGAAATATATAGATAAGATTTACGGTATAGGACGCAGTATGCCAATTAGCATGACAGCATTTGCTATAGGTGCGTTGTCTATGGTAGGGGTGCCGCCTGCTCCAACTTTTTGGGGTAAATTTCTCATTTTTCAAGCTGTTTTCAACTCTGGCAATGTAATACTTTCTGTGTTTGTAACTCTAGTGTTAATTGTTAGTACTATACTCAACGCTCTGTACTTTTTACCGATAATTTACAACGCCTTTTTCTTAAAACCTTCTCAGAATTACTTTATTAAAAAAACACCAATTCTTCTAGTTTTACCTCCAGTTATTACTGCTATTTGCACTTTGGTTATTTTTTTTATCTACCAAGTAATATTTTAAAATCTGTATTTATAACCATTAACAATAAATTTAAATGGTATTATACCAGCCAGAGTTGCTTTTATATTCGACAAAGTGAAGCTAATCTCAACAGCCTGATTTTTCACCTCCTTATTTTGCTCGGTTGCAAAAACTACAGTAGCATTTCCAGCAAATGTAACTAAGTCCTTGGTCGATCGATCAATAGATAATGTTATTACATTTATGTTGGCAATTTTTCTTTTGGATGAAACAGCTTCATTGTTCGTTTTTTCCTGAAAGCCTTGATAGATTTTATGTATAGAATTGTTTCTTATAAAATTTTCTTGGTACTTCGGTTCAACGGTCTTAATGGACTCATATATTTCGATGTATTTACTTATTAAGTACCTCGCTGTGGAAGTGTATTCATCTTCCTTTTTACTGAAACTAAGCTTATGCATTGCGGAGAACTCATCTTCTGTGTGGTTCATATACTTCACAAAATTTAAATCTTTTTTAATAGGAAATAACAGGTATATGTTTAATGTTAATAAACATAAGCATACTAGGAGAAGCGATACTATTAATGCCATCCAAGATCTTTCTGCTACACAAAACAGATACCTATGGCAGTACCATTCGACTGCTTTACTGAAATAACTTTTGTTTTTTACTGATTCAAGTAATTTATCTTCCATAACACAATACTACCAGACCTAATCGGATCATTATAATAACAATAAGCTTAGATACTCTAAAAAAAACTTTAAAATATGTCTAAATTTTCCCAAATAGGATGAATGATTATATCACCTTGTTCTGCAATGAGGTAGAATTTATCGATTTTGCTCACATCTATATTTATCATTTTTACACTTAAATTTTCAGGATCATAAGTATTACTTTCTGCACTTTTGTGATAATTATAATAATGCAATTTATTTTGATCATCAAAATAACCAAATTCATCAGCAAAGGCTCCAACTTTTCTACCTTTACCACTTTTGACTAGCTCAAATAGATCAATTGCATGGTTTTGGGATCCAGGCTCAATAGGCCCTTCTGCAGCAAAAAATTTAGGTGCATGACCAACGTATTCCTTAAATTTTAGATTATGAGTCTTTTTTACACTACCAAAATTCACAAATTTATATTCATCTGAAATACCAGAATATTGTGGATCATACTTTTTATATTCAAAAAACTCGTTACCTAAAAAATTACAAAACGTTAATTTATAATCATCATGATCAGATTTAACGACTTTAAGGTAAT
Source organism: Wolbachia endosymbiont of Drosophila bicornuta (assembly GCF_028982105.1). Lineage (NCBI taxonomy): Bacteria > Pseudomonadati > Pseudomonadota > Alphaproteobacteria > Rickettsiales > Anaplasmataceae > Wolbachia > Wolbachia endosymbiont of Drosophila bicornuta. The sequence goes on from NZ_JAPQLF010000071.1 coordinate 6,792, forward strand.
GAAAATCTCTAGGAGTCTTTACTTCCTCTTCTGTAATATGATTACGTACAACAAACTCGCCATTTAGCATATGATAGCCAATTTTTGGCAAAGTGGCTATATTGATTGCCTTGTTTAGCTTAAAATTTGCTTCATAAATGGCACTTAACAACTCCTTTCCTTTTTCTAGGGTTATGTCTTGATCTGAAGCTATATTCTTAATTAAGCTTAATTTTTTCTGCATGTTCAATATGGCTTTCGTCAAAACTTCTATTGATTGCCATACAGTTAATTTATTATCAGTCAAATTATATACTTCGAGTATTAAATTAACAGAATTCTATCATGAATTTATGTTAAAAGTATTATACTTTGTAAACTTATGTCATGATATTAACTACATTAGCTAAAACATGCTTTTTATCTAAGTGGAGTTGCTTTGCGGCAACGAAAAGTTCATCTATTTTTTTCCACTGACTTAGCAGAATTTCAACATCATTTACCTCTCTCTTTATGCTTTCTAAAATGAAGGCCTGAATTATATATGATGCTAGTTCTAGTTCGATTTCGCTATTAATTACTTTATTAATCATATTGGGATTCTTTAAATCATGAAGAAATTTATAAAAGCATTTGTATGCTTCATAAGCATCACTACTTATTGCATTTATTATCATTCCTGGCATTCCAGGAAATAAAGTAATCATTTCGTCAAACGTTTGATCATCAAATTTACATTGAGATGAAGCAACTTGCTTTGTTTCATCATAAGTTAATGGAAGTAAATTTAGCTGAAAGCACCTACACAAGATAGTGGTTTGTATATCATATGGCTTATGGCTAATTATAAATATCTTAGAATTTTTTGGCGGCTCTTCTAATATTTTCAATATTGCGTTTTTAGCGTTATTAGTCATTGCCTCTAAGCTATCTATTATAGCTATTTTGTGTTCTGATTGAATGGGACTTAAGTGTAGAAAGTTTTTCATTTCTCTGACTTTTTCTATTCCGATAGTATCACCTTCAACAATGTGTAAGTCCAATGCTACTTCATTATAGCTTTTTATGAGTAACCAATTGGAGAAGGATTTTGCAAGCGTTGCTTTTCCTATACCTTTTTTACCACAGATCAGCCAAGACTGAACAGATAAGTTGTTCATTAATTTTTTTTTGGCCTGGTTGTGACCTATTACTCTTTTCATTTTTCCTCCTATAGATCTTAGTTTGAAAATGCGTTGTTTACTGTTTGTAATGAAATTGCACCTTCCCTTAAAACCTTAATCTTATCTTCGGTTAAGTCAATAATAGTAGATTCTGTACCAGAAACTAGTTCATCATCTTCAATCACTACAGATAAATGTTGCTTAATGGATTGTGGTATATCGTCTGCCTTACATACACTTTTTTCTCCTGAAATATTTATACTAGTTGCAACTATTGGAACTTTCAGTTTATTTAATATTGAAATTGCAATAGGATGCTTAGGGATTCTGATGCCTATACTATCTTTAAAGAATTCGTTTGGCAATATATTGTTGTTTTTAAGTGGTAAAATATAGGTAATTGGTCCAGGAGAAAAGTGGTTTATTAAATCAATATATCTTTCCTTTACCTTTGCTATTTTTGTCAAATTGTAAATATCACTAACAAATATAGACAGTGGTTTATTTTGAGAGCGTTTCTTTATCTGATATATTTTTCCTATAGATTCATTATCTAGTGCATTACAAGCAAGAGCATACACTGTTTCTGTTGGAAAACACACTAACAAGTTGTTCTGTATTGCATTTATTATTTTAGATACCATATAGCTCAAAACTTATTTATAACAACTAGATCAGTTTTGTTGCATTGTATCTTATATAGTAACTGCTAGTTTGTATCCGTTCAGGATAGCGGCAAGACCATAGAGCAAAAGTGAGTTTACAACAAATGGTGTCATCCCAGTGCGTGACACTGGGATGGCTTTGTTGCATAGCAACTGAAAAAATCTGGTGGCTACTGACAAAATTCATTATAAAATAGCCATTTAACCTTGAAAGAAAAAATATGCCACAAAAAATGAGGGTCAGTAACCATAGCGAATATAACAAATTTCTAGAAAAAAGAGGAAATATTTTTCATTATATCAACGAAGCCATAGAAAAGTGGTACGAGAATGGTCCAAAAATACCAGGTGGCAACAATATTTATAGCGATAAAGTTGTAATTTTGGTGCACATAATA
>NZ_JAPQLF010000072.1:0-2620 GCF_028982105.1 Wolbachia endosymbiont of Drosophila bicornuta
GTTTGGTAGATTACAAAGAACTGGAAGCAAATATACTGTCATCAATAAGGGAAGGCAGACCATTAACAGGAAGGGATGGAGCATTTACACCACTTATAAAAAAGCTGCTGGAGGCAAGTTTGGAAGGTGAAATAGAAAATCACTTATTAGCTGAAAGTGAAGAGAATAATCGAAGAAATGGGAGAAATGGAAAGACTTTACGGACAAGTGCACACTCACTTCTTCTTGATTTTTTGGTTTATCTTGTCTACCTATTTTGCCACTCTGCTGAACAGATACACTCAACTAATGGTCAATACATCTTCTATTAAAAATTGTACAAATTCATTGCCATTCCAGTAATTCATAGAGATTTTACCCAAAATAGCTTTAACATTACCCTGCATGATAGCAGAGCCAAGATGAGTATTTGCAGAACGAAATGCAATAGCTCTTACCATAACATTATCATCAGCAATAAAACATTTTATATGGTCAACTCCTATAACTTCAGGCTTTCTTATCTTTCCTCCTTGGATAATAAACCTTGGTTCAGGATTTCCAACTCCAAATGGTCCCAAGCGTTGCAATTGATTCCATAAAGACAAATTTATTGCTTTAGCAGTTACTATACTATCAGCTTTTAAAGTTTTCTCATCTATAGAGTTTGAAAATCTTTCAGTAAAAAAATCATACAAATCATTTATTTTGTCTTCTTTAATTGAAAATCCTGCCGCCATACTATGGCCACCACCTTCAATAATCAAATTTATAAACTTTGCGGAAAGGACTGCAGCACCGATATCAACTCCCAAAATTGATCTACAGCTTGCTTTTCCTATTCCATTATTTAAAGATATCACTACTGTTGGCAAGTGAAACTGCTCCTTTAGCCTTGATGCAATTATACCAATTATTCCCTGGTGCCAATTGCCACTTACCATTATAAAATTCGCACCTGATTGGGCAGACTTTTCCTCTTGTGCTGTAGCTTCCAAGAGAGCCTCATTTTCTAACACTTTTCTTGCATTATTCAAATCTATTAATTTTAGCGCGATTGAATGTGCCTCTTCATCATCATCGGTGGAAAGCAACCTTGCACCAAGCGATGCTTCTCCAATTCTTCCTCCAGCATTTATGCATGGCCCAATACTAAACCCTAATCGAGAAACACTTGGTTTTTCAAGGATTCCCAAAGCATCAAATAAAACACGCAAGCCAACGTTTTTTCTTGTTGACATAACTTTTAATCCTTGTGAGACAAGTGCTCTATTGAGGCCTGTGATCTGCATAACATCACAGACAGTTCCCAGGGCAACCAAATCCAACAGATCAAATAAATCTGGTTCTTTTTTGTTGGTAAAAAATCCTTGCTCACGTAGGCTTTTATTAAGAGCAACAATTAGCAGAAATGACACTCCAACTGCTGCTAGGTTATTATAAGGAGAGCTCTCATCAAGGCGGTTTGGATTCACAACTGCTACGGCGCTTGGTAATTTTTCCGTACCAAGGTGATGGTCAACAACTATAATATCAAGACCAAAAGCCTTTGCATCTTCTATTGGTTGATATGCAAGCGTACCACAATCAACGGAAATACATAAATCAATTCCATTCTTTTTAAGTTGTAATAAAGCATCTGTGTTTAATCCATAACCCTCATCAACACGATCTGGAATGTAGATTATAGAGTGTATATCGATTGCTCTCAGGTACCTGTTAATCAATGCTGACGACGTTGCACCATCAACATCATAGTCACCAAATATTGCAAGGTTTTCATCATTTTTTATTGCCCGTATTATACGAGAAACAGCTTTATCCATATCAAGAAGGTGAAAGGGATCTGGTAATAGCGATCTGATTAGTGGATATAAGAAGTCGCTTGCATTTTCTATGTTAACACCACGAGTAACCAATATTCTTGCTAATATTTCTGGTAACTCAAATCTCTGTGTAAGAGTTAAGATTTGCCTTTGATCTGCTTCTTGCAACTTCCACAATGCATTTGTTATGCTGCGCTTTTCAATTTCAAGTAGCATATTCTTTCTTTGTAAATAAAACTACTTTACCAGAATTTTTAAGCTTGTTCTATAATTGTATTAGACTTCTGCATAACCTAAACTAAGTAGAAAAAAGGTATCATCTAAGTAGCTGACACTGGTCTCCATCCAAGAGGGCAGTAGCCCCTTCGGTGTCATTCCAGCGCGTGACCAGGTCTTTTTAGCTATCATAGGATGACAGAAGCAGACACTACACTTTGTCGTTCCAGTGCCTCCTTTTTTTGTCATTCCAGTGCCTTGACTATTTGGATCCAGGAAAAAGAATGGTGTCATCCCAGTGCCCCTATGATGTCATCCAAGTAGCCTCCCTCTCCTGTCATCCCAGTGCTCCTTTTTTTGTCATCCGAGTAGCTGACACTGGGATGGCTTTGTTGCATCACACTTTATGAGATGGTGATTTATGGTAAATTCATGTAACTATCTCAAATTTAGCCATACCAATATCAGTGAATTTATTAAGCAAATAGCATTTAGTTCTTTTTCTCGATTTATCTCAGATTTATTCCTAAAACTAAATCCGAATATTTGCTTTAATCTTGAGAAAAACCCTTCAATATAAGATCTTTTCCCATAATTTA
>NZ_JAPQLF010000073.1:0-9344 GCF_028982105.1 Wolbachia endosymbiont of Drosophila bicornuta
ATGGCTTTGTTGCATCGCTAGCTATGATGGATTAAAGATAAAAAAGATGGAGAATATCAGTAGCTTATTATTCTGGTATTTATAACAAGAACGGTCAGTGAATACCTAAATTTGAGTAAAAGAAATTTCACTACCACTCACTAATCCGGCTAAAATTCAAGAATTTCAATGCTTTAGCTATTTTCAATAGAATTAAATTTATTAATGTAAATAATAAATTACTATTCTTAAATTTGATCAGATTGATTGCAAAAAAACAAGATTTTCAATAAGTTACTTATAATCCTAACTATAGTTAGCCTTTCATAAGTAGCGATGCAACAAAGCCCACTGGAATCCAGAAATTTTGCTTATAACTGAGCTGATGAGCTAAAGGTAGTTGTCTTACGATAAAACAAACGTTTTTAATTAAGTTGCATAGAAGCTGGATCCCAGTGTCTGGGCACTGGGATGACACCCCACTGGTGGGAATTGCTCCCAAACTACAACGTTCGTACAGTTGTGTGTGTCTTCCCATGGAGATTGCTCTCAAATCATAATGCTCATGCAGTTGCATGCCCGACTAATTAACAGAAAAATCTATAATTCAGTTTACGTATTTTCTTATCTCAGCCAAAATCTTATCAGATTGACTTTCGTCTGAATTTAAATCAGCTGCAAAGTGTGTAACATATTTTCCTCCAGGGCCAATAAGGTACATTATTGAAGAATGGTTGATTTCTTCTTCTCCACCAACTTTGCTAGCATATACTTTATACTTTGCAATTACTTCGTCTATTTTTTCTCTTTCACCAGTTAACATTTGTATTCTGTGGTCAAATTGCTGCTGAAATTCTTTAAGTCTTTCCGTGCTATCGCGCTCAGGATCGACTGTGATGAAGAATGTTTGTAGCTTGTTGTTAGTTTTCTCATCTAACTTTGCAAGTGTTTCTGAAATTATTCCAAGGTTCATAGGGCAAATTCTTTTGCATGAGGAAAACCCAAAGAAAATCATCATGTATTTATCTTTAAAATCACTACTGCGCAAGATCTGTCCGTCCTGATTAATTAAAGAAAAATCTCCGCCTATCTTAACTTCTGCGTTGTGAATCCCTGCTGGGGCAAATATGCCTTTTTTAGTGAAATAACAATAACCTAAAAAAACAACTGCTAATGCTACTAGCATATTAGATAACAATCTTATAAACCTTACCATTAGGGTGCTCTCAGTAAAATTAAATTGTATCTTTATTGGTTGATCTATTCAATATATTTATTCCAAAGTGTATTGTTAATTTTGTCTAACAGTTTCTTATGTTCATCAATTTCTTCACTATTTGGTGAATGTTCTCTGGGAGTTAGATTACGCACTTTATGCTGAACGAATGTAGAGTTACTGTCCTGATTGCATTCATTATCAAACAGAAAGGTTTGTAACCCTCCTGTAAGTTCAACATATACCTTTGCAAGCAATTGAGCATCAACTAGTGCTCCGTGCAATTCTCTATTCTCTAGCGATATATCAAAACGCTTACATAATGCATTCAAAGAAGCAGGTGATCCTGCAAATTTTTTCCTCGCAAGAGGTAATGTATCTAGCACTCTATCTGAGGAAATTAACCCAGCATTCAGCTTGCTTAGCTCCATGTTAAGGAACTTAACATCGAATTCAGCGTTGTGAATTACCAAAATATCATTAGATATAAAGTCAAGAAATTCAATTGCAACATCTGAAAATAATGGTTTATCTTCTAAAAATTCTTCACTAACACCGTGAATCTTAAACGAGTGATAAGGTATATCTCTTTCTGGGTTAAGGTACCGATGGAATACTTTACCTGTTGGAATACGATTAATTAATTCCACACACCCTATTTCAATAATTCGATGACCAGATTCAGTGTCAAGACCTGTCGTTTCAGTGTCAAGTACTAGTTCGCGTAGCTTGCTTTCCATGGTTAACTCTAAATAAAACTAATCTTACTTGTCATTTGTCTTATCGTTACTTGTCTTTTTATAGTGAATAGAAACAAGCAAACAGCTTGGGTCTGATGAATTAACATTTTTTTTGAATTGCCATACATCCTCAACTTTATTAATAGTGGATGTACTACCTGATATGATATCTCCTTCATTGTTCTTAACGAAGTTAATTTGCTCTGAAAGGAAATATACTGCAATAAACACTACATTTTTTACTAGCTTTATTTCTAAAATCTTTTGTGAAACGATAGAAACAATGATAGACTCGTGCACCTCTTTACGATGCCTAATCTTCTCTGCAAAATTATCATATAAGTCTTTATCGAGAAGTGGTTTTAACTGAGACAAATTTCCTTGATTGAAATACTTTATTATTAATTCAAAAGCTATGCTTGAACCTTCTATAAAGTGGGAAATAGAAAAATCTTTATTTTTTTTTAATATTTGTTCATAAGTAACTTTTATTGAATTTTCATCATTGCTATCAATGTAACCCTCAATGTTTTCTACTACGTCTTCTCTACTTCGGCTTACATCCAATACACTAGTTAGCTTTTTTAGGTTGAGGTTGGCTGACCTTCCTAAACAATTATACAAACGTGAAAAAATGAACGCCGCTAATAAAGCATATATTACAAGCTCTATCATAGTAACTCAACTCCTTGGCATGTAAAGTATCCGAACATTATTAATTATTAATGAAAATATGTTTTTCATATCAACTTATAATCAGGTTTGCTATTCGTTTGTAAATGAATATATTATATAAGAAAGTATTAAATATCTCAACTTAATTAAAGGAGACGTAAGAAATGCCACAACAAAAAATGAGAATTCACGGTCAATATGTTAAAGATCTATCATTTGAGAATCCGAATTCGCCATTCCTTTCTTCTAGTAAAGCTCCAGATATTAACGTAATGGTTAATATCAATTCAGCAAAATTAGAAGGGACGAAAAACAAAGAAGAAGTGAATGAAGAAAAATCTTTCCATGAAATTACTTTGCATATAGAAGTCAAAGCAACGGTAAAAGATGAAGGCATAAAAGATGGCGTAGCTTTCGTTTGTGAAACGAAATATCGTGGCATTTTTTCAATAGAAAATTTAAAAGAGTTGAGTGAGGAAGAAGTAAGACAAGCTTTGTTTATTGGCGGACCTACTTTTCTTTTCCCTTTTGCAAGAGAAATAATTGCAAGAGTTACAAGTAGTGGTGGATTTCCCCCACTGATGCTAGATCCTATAGATTTTGAAACTATGTATGAGCAGCAAGGTCAACAACAAAAAAGTAACGGTAGTAATTCCAATTTTAACTAATATAGTGTGATAGGATGAACAATTCTTTAAATGCAAAAACGACTTTAAACATTGACGGGAAGTCATACAACTATTTTAGCCTAAGTAGTGCTAGTGAATTTTTAGGAATAGATGTGACTAAATTGCCTTGCTCACTTAAGGTTCTGCTTGAAAATTTATTGCGCAATGAAGATGGAGTAAACGTAAAGCTAGATGACATAAGAGTACTAGCAGACTGCGTTGATAAACACACTAATCACGAAATTAGCTATAAACCAGCAAGGGTGTTGATGCAAGATTTTACAGGGGTTCCTGCTGTTGTTGATCTAGCTTCAATGCGGGACTATGTTAAGAGAAATGGAGGAAACCCAAGCAATATAAATCCGTCTGTACCGGTTGATCTTGTGATTGACCATTCTGTTCAAGTAGATAGTTATGGAAGTGTTTCTGCATTCAGTAAGAATGTTGAGCTAGAAGTAAAAAGAAATTTGGAGAGATATCAATTTTTAAAGTGGGGAGAATCGTCCTTCACAAATTTTAGAGTAGTGCCGCCTGGCACAGGGATTTGCCACCAAGTGAATCTTGAATATTTAGCGCAAGTTGTGTGTAATAATGATGGAGTCATATATCCTGATACTTTAGTTGGTACTGACAGCCATACTACAATGGTTAACGGATTATCAGTTCTTGGTTGGGGTGTTGGAGGCATAGAAGCTGAGTCTGTGATGCTTGGTCAACCAATTAGTATGGTGATTCCAGAAGTAGTTGGATTTAAATTAATTGGCAGATTGTCGGAAGGAGTAACTGCGACCGATTTAGTGCTGAAGGTTACCAATATCCTAAGAACAAAAGGCGTTGTTGGTAAGTTTGTAGAATTTTATGGTGATGGTTTAGATTATTTATCTTTGGCAGATAGAGCCACTATAGCAAACATGGCCCCGGAGTATGGCGCAACTTGTGGATTTTTTCCAATTGATCAAAAAACGCTAGATTATTTAAGCTTAACCGGAAGGCCAGAAAAGCTGATTAAGCTAGTTGAGGCTTATGCGAAAGAGCAAGGACTGTGGCGTAGTAGTGACGAGTTAGCATTTTTTGACACACTAGAGCTTGATTTATCAAGCGTGGAGCCAGTAATGGCTGGTCCCAAAAGACCACAAGATAAGGTTTTTCTTTCACAAGTGCCAGAGTCTTTTTCTAAATCATTTTTAGTTAATGAGTCAAAGGAAAGCGATAAACTCCAAGATGGAAGTGTAGTTATTGCAGCAATAACAAGCTGCACTAATACTTCTAATCCAAGTGTGATGATTGCTGCAGGTCTTGTAGCTCGTAATGCGATTAAACTTGGATTAAAATCAAAGCCTTGGGTTAAAACTTCTCTTGCTCCAGGGTCACAAGTTGTAACAGAATATTTAGAAAAGTCTGGATTGCAGGTAGATCTAAATGCTTTGGGTTTTAATCTAGTTGGATATGGTTGCACAACTTGCATTGGGAATTCTGGTCCACTTAATAAAGATATAGAAGATGGCATTAAAAACAAAAACTTAACCGTTGCTGCAGTTTTATCTGGCAATCGTAACTTTGAAGGAAGAATTCATCCGTTAGTCAAAGCTAATTACTTGGCATCTCCGCCACTTGTTGTTGCATATGCACTTGCTGGTACTGTGCAAATTGATCTGACAAAAGATTCAATATGCAAAGATAAGAATGGAAATGATGTCTATCTCAAAGATATATGGCCAACAAACAATAAAATCGAAGATTGTGTTAAAAGTGTGGTAACACGTGAGATGTTCATACAAAAGTATAAGGATGTTTTTTCTGGTGATGAACATTGGCGAAAGATAAAGTGTGAAAAAAGTGAAATCTATAATTGGGATGCAAACAGCACTTACATACAAAATCCGCCTTATTTTGATAACTTATCACCTAAAAATAATAAAATCGATATAAAGGGTGCACAAATATTGGCAATGTTTGGCGATAGCATAACTACTGATCATATTTCCCCTGCGGGAAATATTGCCTCGAGTAGTCCTGCAGGTCTATATTTAAAAGGGCTTGGAATTGAACCACAGGATTTCAATTCATATGGGTCTCGCCGTGGTAATCACAATGTAATGATGCGTGGCACTTTTGCTAACATTAGAATAAAAAATGAAATGGTTAGCACCGAAGGTGGATATACAAAATATATTCCTTCTCAAGAAATTATGTCAATTTTTGATGCAGCAATGCGTTACAAGGAAAATAATGTACCTCTAATCATTGTTGCAGGAAAAGAATATGGCACAGGTTCAAGTAGGGATTGGGCAGCAAAGGGTACTTTATTGTTGGGGGTTAAAGTTGTCATTGCAGAAAGCTTTGAGCGTATACATAGGTCCAACTTAGTTGGTATGGGTGTTCTTCCACTTGTATTTCAAAATGGAATAACCAGAAAGATATTTGATGGTAGTAAGGTAATAAGCATAAAAGGTGAAATAGTGCCAGGTGGAAATCTAGAATGTATCATCAAAAGAAAGGATAATTCAAGGCAATCAATTCAACTCAAATGCTTTGTACAAACCGCAACTGAGACTAAATACTTGATGTGTGGTGGAGTGTTGAGCTACATACTTGCACAATCTTTTTGATTTAGTGAAGTTATTGCATGGACTTCTTTTAGCCAGCCCTGATCCCTTTGTAAATAGCAATTTGCTCTGCGCAAAGTTATGATATAATTTCACCATACATATGGTGTCGGAGTATTTTTTGGAGATAGTTATATATGATAAGCTCTATACAAGAACCTAATGAACTCAGAAAACGTTTACAAGGATTTTATCGTACTGATGAAAAGAGTTATATACGTTATCTTGTAGAAAAAGCAGAGCTTTCGGCTGATTCAAAAAATAGAATTTATAATATTGCAAAACAAGTTATTGAAAAAATCAAACACAATAAATTAAGTATTGTAGATTCCTTTATGCAGCAATACTCGCTTTCCAATGATGAAGGAATAGCGCTTATGTGTCTTGCTGAGTCACTACTTAGAATACCAGATGATTATACAATAGACGAGCTAATCAAAGATAAAATTGCCAATCAAGAATGGAGTAAGCACTTAGGACATTCGTCTTCATTGTTTGTTAATGCTTCTACATGGAGTTTAATGATAGGGAGAAGTATATTGAGAGATAATGAAGGCGATTCGAAGTTCTATTACGCAATTTCTAAGTTACTTAAGAATTTAGGAGAACCGATCATTCGCAAAGCAGTAAAACAAGCAATGTCTATGCTTGGTAATCATTTTGTTGTTGGAGAAACCATAGAAGAAGCTTTAAGGTACGCAAAACTAGATGACAATAGTAAGTTTTTATACTCTTTTGATATGCTTGGCGAAGCTGCTCACACAACTGAGGATGCAGAAGAGTATTTTAATTCATACATGCACTCAATAAAAGCTATAGGTGAATCAACTGAAATAAATGATTGTTTTAAATCCCATGGAATTTCAATCAAACTTTCTGCTTTACACCCACGTTATGAATTTAGTCAATTTGGCCGAATTGCTGGTGAGATATTCACTAAGGTTTTAGAGCTCTGCCGCGAGGCAAAAAAATACAACATTTCACTATGCATAGACGCAGAAGAAACAGAAAGGCTTGAAATTTCCTTAATCTTGTTTGAACAATTACGGCTTGATGAATCACTTTCTGAGTGGGAAGGGCTCGGCTTGGCTGTACAAGCATATCAAAAACGTGCTTTATCTGTTCTTGACTTTGTAGAGGATGTTGCTATTCGATCAAAGCACAAAATTATGGTGAGGCTTGTAAAAGGTGCATATTGGGATTCAGAAATCAAGTCTACGCAAGAATTGGGATTAAATGATTACTCAGTATTTACAAGAAAAAGCTATACTGACGTATCTTACCTCGTGTGCGCACAGAAACTTTTGAGTAAACCAAACAGCTTTTACCCATGCTTTGGAACTCATAACGTCTATACTTTTGCTTCTATCATGGAACTTGCTGATAAAAACCACCCTGGATTTGAATTTCAACGCTTACATGGAATGGCAAAAGACTTATATGATTATGCAATGTCAGAGCTTGTAACAAATGTTAGCTGTCGTGTCTACGCACCCGTTGGGGAACATAGTGACTTGTTGCCTTATCTTATAAGACGCCTTCTTGAAAATGGAGCTAATAGTTCGTTTGTTAATCAAATAAGTGATCCTAACGTTAAAATCGATGAGTTAATTTCAGATCCACTGGAAAAAGCTATAAATTTTAATTATGAACCTCATCCAGGCATTCCATTACCACAAGATATTTTGGGACCAGAAAGAAAAAATTCCTTGGGGATGGATATTAGTGATTCTGTGATAGTCTCACAATTTGCAGATGATATAAAGGGTTTTAGTGAAAAAAAGTGGCAAGTTGGACCAATAATTGATGGAAAAGCACTATTTGATAATGCTGAATTTATCGAAGTAGTGAATCCTGCACATTTGGAAAATGTAATTGGAGAAGTGTCAAGTGCAACAAGCGATCAAGCTTTAAACGCTCTTGAAATAGCACATAGTGCTTTTGCTAAGTGGCAGAATGTTTCAGCAGAAGAGCGCGCTAAATGCCTTGAAAAAGCTGCAGATTTGCTTGAGGAAAGGATGAAAGAGTTAATTTACATTCTGATTGTGGAAGCAGGAAAAATTTTATCCGATGCAATAGCAGAAGTAAGAGAGGCAATCGACTTTCTGCGTTATTATGCAATGATAGCAAAAAATGAACTGAGCGACTGGAAAAAATTGCCGGGCCCAACAGGTGAAGATAACTTCATCTTTTTTGAAGGCAGAGGAGTTTTCTTATGCATATCACCGTGGAATTTTCCGCTCGCTATCTTCATTGGGCAGGTCTCAGCTGCACTTGCAGCAGGTAATGCAGTGCTGGCAAAACCGGCAGAGCAAACGCCGATTATTGCCTACGAAGCTGTTAAGATACTACATGAAGCTGGGATACCAAAGAATGTGTTACACCTCATTCCTGGGGATGGTGGATATTTAGGCAAAATATTAGTTCCAGACAATAGAATTGCCGGAGTAGCTTTTACTGGCTCAACACAAACTGCTCAAATAATCAATAAAATGCTTGCAAATAGGGATGGTCCTATCGTACCACTTATTGCTGAAACAGGAGGGCTCAATGCTATGATAGTTGATAGCTCTGCTCTCTTAGAGCAAGTGACTACGGATGTTTTGCTTTCTGCGTTTCGCAGCGCTGGCCAACGCTGTTCTGCGCTTAGGGTGCTGTTTATTCAAGAGGACATAACAGAGAAGCAGATAAAAATGATATGCGGTGCAGCGCAAGAACTCAAGATTGGTGACCCAATACAACTTAGTACTGATATTGGTCCAATAATTGATAAAGCATCTATCGATATGCTCACTCAACATACGCAAAAAATGTCAGAGGATAAAGATTCAAATCTGTTATTTAAAGTACCCATGGATACAAATTCTCATAATGGTTATTTCTTTCCTCCATATATTTATGAGATACAAAAAATTTCGCAATTAAAGCAAGAAGTATTTGGTCCTATTTTACATATCATACGTTTTAACAAGTCACAATTAAATGAAGTTATAAGTGATATAAATAGTACTGGATATGGGCTTACGTTTTCTTTGCAGAGTCGTATACAAAGTCAAATTGACACTATAAGTAAAAAAATATCAGTTGGAAATGTCTACATCAACCGTAACCAGATAGGTGCAGCAGTTGGGATACAACCATTTGGTGGTAGGGGACTATCTGGCACTGGGCCAAAAGCTGGTGGTCCTCATTATTTACAGCGTTTTTCTACAGAAAAAGTTGTAAGTGTTAACACTACAGCATTTGGTGGTAACACTACACTTATGTGTTTGGATTAATTTGCGGGCCCCAATTTTTCTTACCCCTAAACTAGACGTTCGTGCAGTTGTGTACACAGCGCTAAAATCCGAAAAGGACCAGCTCATGCACTGAAATAAATCGTATCCGTTCAGCCAATGGCGTCAACTTAAGAACTTTCATTAGCAAACTCTCCTAAAGACATGATGGCGTTTAGGCTTAT